>DATIVW010000145.1:0-31342 GCA_035465595.1 Rhizomicrobium sp.
ATTACACCGGCATATCCAACGTCTATCGGCTGAACATCGCCACCGGAAAATGGGACGCGATGAGCAACGCCGTCACCGGCTTCTTCCATCCGCTGCCGATGGATGACGGCTCGATGATCGTGTTCGAATATACCGGCCACGGCTTCCAGCCGATGCGCATCAACCCCAGGCCGCTGGACGATCTTTCCAGCGTGAAGTTCCTGGGCACCGAAGTGGCCGACAAGCACCCGATCGTGAAGACCTGGGCGGTGGGCTCGCCGGACAAGGTGGATTTCGACTCGATGGTGAAGAGCAAGGGCTCCTACCACGCCGAGGACGAATTGCAGTTCAACGGCTCATACCCGGTGATCGCCGGCTACAAGGGCCACATCGCCGCCGGCTGGCATGTGCAGTGGGAGGACCCGCTGGAATACGACATGCTCTCCGCCAACCTCTCCTACTCGCCGACCGGCAATCTCAAGAGCGGCCAGAACTGGCACGGCGACGTGACGTGGGAAACGCTGTCGTGGAAGCTGACCTACTGGCACAACAAGGCGGACTTCTACGACCTGTTCGGGCCCACGGAACGCGCGCGCAAGGGCGATGCGCTGCTTATCGGTTATCACGACATCCCGATCTACGATCCGCCGCGGCGCCTGGACTTCACCGCGGACCTCAACTTCTACACCGGCCTCGACACGCTGCCCGGAGCGCAGAACGTCTCCGGCCTGCGCGACCGCAACATCGCGGAAGGCAAGCTGGGCTGGAGCTTCCAGAACGCGGACAAGTCGCTCGGCTCGATCGATTTCGAAGAGGGCTATACCGCGGGCATCTATGCGTGGGAGCAGTATTCCGACAACCACGCCTTCACCAAGATCCACGGCGATGCCAGCGTCGGCTGGGCGCTGCCCTGGGACCACGCGTCGGTGTGGTTCTATGGCGCCGCCGGCATGGCGGGCGGACCGTCCAACAACGCGCTCGACTATTACTACTTCGGCGGCTTCGGGAACAATTATGTCGACGACCGCGACATCAAGCGCTATCGCGACTATGACAGCTTCCCGGGCTTTGGCATCGACGACATCAGCGCGCGCAGCTTCGCCAAGCTGACCGGCGAGTTCAATTTCCCGCCCATCCGCTTCGACGACGTGGGGACGGAAAGCTTCTATCTGAGCTCGATCCGCAGCGCCGCTTTCGGCGGCGTTCTCTATGCCAATCCCGGCAATGAGGGCCACCGGACGCTGGAAGATCTGGGCTTCCAGCTCGACTTCAACTTCACCGTGGCGGTGCGCCTGCCGATGACGTTAAGCATTGGCGATGCGGTCGGGTTCGACGGCGGGCATGCGCACCAGAACGAAATCATGGTATCGCTGAAGATCTTGTGAGACAAACGCCGCGTATCGTATTGGCATCCGCATGAGCAAAGCCGCCGCCGTCCCGCCGATCCAGCAGATCCTGAACAGCCCGTGGGCGGTGGTGCCGCTCAGGTTCCTGCGCAGCGCGCTGCCCGGCCTCAACGGCGCGATGCCGCCCAATTTCGGCATCGAGGCCGCGCTTGGCCTTGGCCCGGTGCTGCTCTACCTCGTCGGCCTTCTTTATATCGACAGCTTCAAGATCGTGCGCGCGCGCACCATCTTCGCCATGCTGTTTCTGGGCGCGCTGGCCGCGCTGCTCAGCTATTTCGCGGGCGGCGCGCTCATCGACGCGACGAACATGGATTTCTCCACCTACAGCAAATTCTACGCGCCGCTGATCGAGGAAGGCCTGAAGGGGGTGGTGATCATGTGGCTGTTCGGCCGCAACCGCATCGGCTTCATGATCGACGCAGCGATCCTGGGCCTTGCGGTGGGCGCGGGCTTCTCGCTGTTCGAGAACGTCTACTACGCCTACATCTTTCCCGACGCGAATGTCGGCCTCTGGATCATCCGCGGCCTCGGCACCGCGCTGATGCATGGCGGCGCGGCCGCGTTCTTCGCCGTGTCGGCGCAGACCTTGCGCGAGCGGCACGACCATACCGGCCTCTGGGGCTTCATTCCCGGCTTCATGGCGGCGGCGGCGATCCATTCGATCTTCAACCAGTTCATCGCCTATCCGGCCTACTCGGCGGCAGGCACGATCCTGGCGCTGCCGCTGGTGCTCCTCTTCCTCTTCGACAAGAGCGAGCATGAAGTCCACAGCTGGCTGGTCCACGACTACGAAACGCACGAGCACATGCTCGACGACATCAGGAACGGCACCTACCAGAACAGCGCCGCTGGGCGCTTCATCCAGACGCTGTCCGCGCGCTTCAGCAAGGACGTAGTGGCCGCCATCTTCGCCTACATCAAGCTGCACACCGAGCTTGTGCTGCGCGCCGAGAAGCTTCTGCTCGCCAAGGAAAGCGGCGAGAAGGTGGTGATCCCGCACGACATCCACGCAAAATTCGCCGAGCTGCACGCGCTGGAAAAGAAGATCGGCCGAGCGGCAATGCTGGTGATCTGGCCGCACCTGAAGTTCAGCCATCAGGAGCTCTTCGAGCTGCACCAGCTCGAAAGCCGCGCGGCGTAAGCGTCAGAAGTTGTAGCTCACCGTCACGAAGCCGCCATGCGGCGTGACATAGGCCGATCCCTGCAGATTGTAGTCGCGGATGTAGCGGGTGGTGAAAATCTTGCTGTAGCCGAAGGCAAGGCCCGCGCTTGCCGCCACGTCCCACCAGTGATGCTGTTTCGCCTCGACGCGCGAATAGCCGACGAAGCCGGCGACGAGATAGGCGGGCACGCCCCAGCGCCAGCCATAGCGGTCCCACAGATAGTTCGCCGGCGCGAAGGCGAGCGCGGCGGTGTCGGACGGAAACGATTTCTTGTCGGAATGATCGGGGCGTTCTTCATGAACGATGTATTTGAGGCCATAGGCCGTGCCCACCGTGGCGCCCGTGGTGAACGTCATCTCGGCCAGGCCCGTCCAGTCGTTCCGATAGATCGACACGCCGCCCGCGAAGATGGGCTCGGCGACGGCGAGCGCCGTCCCGATCTGTTCGATGGTGTCCTTCGCATCCGCCGCGGCGGGCAAAAGCACGAGCGCCGCGCCTGCGATGGCGCCAAGGCTGAACTTCATCCGTGAACCCCTAACTCCGAACGCCCGCAAATTGCCGCAAGAACAGGGTCAGGGCAACCTGACGCCGCAGAAATTGAATATCCGTATAGTGGTGGCCTGCCAGTCGAAGCTGCGGCCTCTAGTGTCCGCCTACGCTAAAGCTTCGGCGGATGCGTCTCCGCTGCTGCGCAGCGAAGACTGGCGGACAGGGTGAGATTCGAACTCACGAACCCCGTAAAGGGTCTCCGCATTTCGAGTGCGGTGCCATCAACCACTCGACCACCTGTCCGCAGAGCGGGATGACTTACTGAACCCCGCCGCCGAAGGCAAGAATTGTCTCAAAGTTTCGCGGCGAGCCTGTTTTACCTGCGTTTTCCTTGCTGCCCCGGTTTTGGCCCGCCTAGTCTGCCGCCAATAAAAACCAAGAGGGGAAATCGATGCTCGACCGCCGCCAGCTCCTGGCCTCCACAGCCGCCACCGCCGCTGCCTTCGCACTGCCGAGGTTCGCCTTCGCGGACACGGCGAACCCTATGGCCGCCAAGCTCAATGGGCTGATGGACACGTTCTTCCAGGAGAACCTGCGCGAGAATCCGGAGACCGCGACCATCCTGGGGTTGGACAAGGGCGCGAATGCGGACCTGAAGGGCAAGCTCTCCGATGAATCCGCCGCCGGCATCGCCGCGCACAAGGCCCTGAACGACAGCCAGCTCAATCGCCTCAAGGCGCTCGACGCGAACGCGCTCACCGGGATGGACCGGGTGAACTACGACACGCTGGTCTATGTGAGCGATAGCCGCGCGCGCGTGGCCGCGTTCGATTTCGGCGGCAACGCCTTCGGCCCCTCGCCCTATCCCGTGAGCCAGCTCACCGGCGTCTACCAGTCGGTGCCCGATTTCCTCGACACCAAGCACAGCATCGAGAGCGCCGCGGACGCCGATGCCTACATCTCGCGCCTCGAAGCCTTCGCCGTGCAGATCGACAACAACACCGACCGCATGAAGCACGATGCGGGGCTGGGCATCTCGCCGCCCGATTTCATCCTGGATCGCGCATTGGAGCAGCTCGCGGCGCTGCGCGTGGATCCCGACAAGTCGCTGCTCGTCACTTCCATCGCGCGGCGCGCGAAAGAGAAAGGCTTGCCCGACAGCTACGCAGCGAACGCGGCGAAGCTCTACAGCGACAAGATCGCACCGGCGCTGGACCGGCAGATCGCCGAGGCCAAAACGCTGCGCGCCGGCGCCACGCATGATGCCGGCTTGTGGAAGATCAAGGACGGTGAGGCGTTCTATGCCGCGGCCCTGCACTTCTCGACCACGACCAACATGTCGGCGGAAGAGATCCACAAGATGGGTCTCGAGCAGGGCAAGGAAATCTCCGCCCGCATCGACGGCATCCTGAAGAAGCAGGGGATGACGAAAGGCACGGTGGGCGAGCGCATCGCGGCGCTCTACAAGGACCCGTCGCAGATCTATCCCAACACCGATGCCGGCAAGGCAGAAGCGATCGCGTTCTGCGATCACCAGCTCAACGCGATCAAGCCGAAGCTGCCGACGGTGTTCAACCGCGTGCCGCCCTACAGCTTTGAAGTGCGCCGCGTGCCGGTGCAGACCGAAGCCGGCGCCGCATCGGCGTTCAGTCAGACACCGTCGCTGGACGGCTCGCGCCCGGGCATCGTTTACATCAACCTGCACGATACCGCCGAGTGGCCGCGCTTCTCGCTTTCCAGCGTGATCTTCCACGAAGGCCTGCCCGGCCATCAGATGGAAGGGGGCCTGGCGCTCTCCAACAAGGCGCTGCCGCTCATCCGCAAGACGATCTATTTCTCCGGTTATGGCGAAGGCTGGGCGCTCTATGCCGAGCAGCTCGCGGACGAGATCGGCATGTATGACGGCGATCCCCTGAGCCGCATCGGCTATCTGAAGTTCATGCTGTTCCGCGCCAACCGTTGCGTGGCCGACACCGGCATCCATCACATGAAATGGAGCCGCGAGCGGGCGATCCAGCAATTCGTTGACGGCGAAGGCGAAGCGCCGGGCTTCGCGGCGCGCGAAGTGGAACGCTATTGCGTGTCGCCGGGACAGGCCTGTTCCTACAAGATCGGCCACACCGTGTGGACGCGCGCGCGTGAACGGACGAAGCAGGCGCTGGGTGCGAAATACTCCATCAAGGACTTCCACGACGCGGGCCTGAATTGCGGGCGCGTGCCGCTGGACGTGCTCGACGGCGTGATCGACCGCTACATCGCGACGGCGAAGGCTTAAACGCCGTCGTATCGCCTCCCCCTTGTGGGGAGGCGACCTGACCATGCCTTCGCCAACTCAATCGCCTTCGGGATCGCTCGCAAAGTACCCGCAGTTGCCGTAAACGTGTTGCTCCCCTTTCGAGAGGGCTGACCACGCAGTTTGGCATTCGGCTTCGCTGGAATAAGGACCGCGACTGAGATAATCCATCGGGCCTTGACCATCATTGTAGTCAAGATTGATGGCTATATACCATCCCGCGCCCGACCAGCCTTCGGCCAATGCCGGCGAATTCATTCCCGCCAGCGCGAACCCGGCTGCCAGAATCCACGATTTTGTGCGCACCGCTTCCCCTTCCCCATGGGTTTGAAATTCTACCATCAGAGGCGCAACTCCACCAATGGCGCAATTTGCTTCGTTGGTCGGGAAGCAGGTCAAAACCTAGTTGTTCGCGAGCCACCCCAATTCGATCTTTGCATCCAGCGCAGGTGCGATGATCTGCGCTGCGGCGCGCATGTCCTCGTCGAGGCCAAACGGCGGATTGACGATCAAAAGCCCTGCGGCGGAGAGGCGCTCCTTCTCGTCCTTCGGCTGCGGCTTGGTTTCGATGTCGATGCGCAACAGTTTGTCGATGCCGGCATTGGCGATCTCGCCGCAGAAGGCATCGGCGGCAGGCCTGGACTTGATGGGAAACCACAGCATGAAAACACCTGTCGCGAAGCGGCGGTGCGCGGCGATCAGCACCTTCGCGGCGCGCTCAAATTCCTTGTCGTCCTCGTAAGGCGGATCAATGAGGATGAGCCCGCGCCGCTCCGGCGGCGGTAACAATGCGATCAGCGTGTCGTAGCCGTCGCCTTCCACCACGCGCGCGCGGGCGAATGGATGGAGGGCATCGCGCAGCGCGGCAAATTCCTCCTTGTGCTTCTCGATGGCGACCAGCCGATCGATGGGCCGCAGCATCTTGGCCGCGATCAGAGGCGAGCCGGGATAACTTTCCGGCACGATGCGCGCGAGGCGCAGATATTCGCCCAGCGCGCCCTCGCCGTTTTCGATCTTCGCAAGGCGGCCGATGCCGCTTTCGTGCTCGCCGGTGCGCTTCGCCTCGCGGCTGGAAAGATCGTAGAGCCCGCGCCCGCCATGCGTGTCTATGACGACGAAGGGCTTGTCCTTCTTCTTCAGATGCGTGAGCGCGGAGACGAGCGCCAGGTGCTTCACCACATCGGCGAAATTCCCGGCATGGAAGGAATGGCGGTAGTTCATGGCGCGCTCCTTGCCACACATCGCGGCACGGCGCCAATGCGCTCAGAGCAGGAAGGGGATCACCGCGCGGCGGCCGGGCGGGTAATCGGCGAAGTGGCTGCGATACCAGGCGTGATGGCTGAGCGCTCGCGGGATAAGATTGGCGGCCGTCCAGATGGCGAAGCTCAGCGCCGGCAGGTTCCAGCACATGAGCGCGAAGCCGAGCCATTCCACGATCTCGCCGAACAGGTTGGGGCAGGAAATCCATTCGAACATACCGCCGCGCGGGATCGCGTAACCGGCATCGCGCTCGCGCAGCGCGATGAGCCTGTTGTCGGACCGGATATTCGTGATCGCGCCGATCAGGAAAATCGCAAGACCCGCGATGAAACGCGGATCCGTGAGCCACGCATCGGGATAATGCGCAAGCGTGCCCAGATAGAACCCGTTCAGTCCCGCGTTGACGAGGTTGAAGCCGACCGCGCTCAGCACGATGGCGACCGGAATCGTTTTGCCACGTGTCTTCGTGCGCCACGGAAAAATGAGGCTGCGGTTTGCGTAATGCGCCGCCCAGAGCGCGAAGAAGACCCACATCGGCGCAGTTTTGGGCGCGGCCCCGCTCAGGTACAGCGCCGCGAACAGCACCAGCGACACCGCTTCCATCAGGAACCAGCCCAGCCGGTTGGGCAGGCTCGGTCCCCAGCCGGCGCGTATGTGCCGGCCGTATGGCGCGGTGACGAAGAGCTGGATGGGCATCAGCAAGACCGCCAGCGCGATCCAGGCCAGGACGAGGATGGTGAAGGAAGGAATCGGCGGCATCAATTTCATCTTATGATGCGCAGGGTGGCCTGCCAGCCGTAGCTCGCAGCAACCGGTCCGTCTTCGCTAAAGCTTCGGCGGATGCGCCTTCGCTGCTCCGCAGCGAAGGCTGGTGCCCCAGGCCGGACTTGAACCAGCACGCCCGTGAGGGCGGTAGATTTTGAGTCTACTGCGTCTACCATTCCGCCACTGGGGCAGCGATAAGGGAAAGCGAATGGCGGCGCGCAATATACTGGCGGGCGGCGCGGGGTCAACAAAGGGAAATCCATGAAGCTCTACGACGAAAACATGCCCGCGCCGAACCCGCGCAAGGTGCGCATCTACCTTGCGGAGAAGGGGCTCAGCGTGCCGACCGAGCGCGTGCGCATGATGAAGTGCGAGCACAAGGCGGAAGACTTCCTGAAGAAGAACTCTCTGGGCCAGGTGCCGGTGCTGGAACTGGACGATGGCACGCACCTTTCCGAATCCATCGCCATCTGCCGCTATTTCGAGGCACTGCATCCGGAGCCGCCGCTGTTCGGCCGCGATGCGCGCGAGCATGCGTTCGTGGAGATGTGGATGCGCCGCGCGGAATTCCGGCTGTGGAATCCTGCCGGGCAAGTGTGGATCAACGACGATCCGCGCACGGCGATGGTCAATCCCACGCAGTTTCCCGAATACGGCCAGAAGAACCGGAAGATCGTCGCGCACGCGATGAAATGGCTCGACGGCGAACTGGCCGACAGGCGTCCCTGGCTCGCGGGCAAGAACTATTCGATGGCCGACATCGTGCTTCTCTGCGGCATCGACTTCGCGAAATTCGTCAACATGGACATCCCGGGAGATGCCAAGCACCTGCGCGCCTGGCATGCGCGTGTTTCTGAAAGACCAAGCTCTGCCGCTTAGTCACCTCCTAACAAGGGGGAGGTGATTGATCTAGCGATTGTCCGTGGACGCGATGTGGTCCTTGTCGTCCTGCTGCCAGCGCTCGAATTTCAGGAAGTCGTAATAGCCGCAGCGGTTCTCGGTGGGGTATTTGCGGCAGGTCGACGGGCGCGCTTCATAGACCGTGCAGCGGCGTTCCTCGGTGTCGAAGAAGCGGCAGATGCGGCCGAAATGCGGATCGGCCTTGCGGCGCAACGCGTATTCGGCTTCGGGATCCTTGTAGGTGAACTTCTGCCGCGCCTTGGCGAAGCTGATGTCGAAATGATCGGCCAGCCGCTGGATGTCCCGCTTCGTGATCTCGATCAGCGGATAGGAACAGCAATAGCCGGGGCATTTGGAGCAGTTGTACGAAGACGCCATGAACACACTCTTCAATTCGAAGGGCGATGCTCTAGCCTATCGCGCGCCATAAAGCTGCAAAATTTTCGGCCGCATCGGTGGGGCGTTTGACGCGGGGCATGGCGAAGAGCGTCACATCGGGGATGAAACGGGCAAGCGCGGCTTTCGTTTCATCCATTGGGACCGCGCCGTCGCCGCTGTCGTTTATGACAAGGGCCTTGATGCGAAGCCTCTTGAGCTTGAGGGATTCCACGGCCGTCAGCGTGTGGCTGATGGTGCCCAGATAACTCCCCGTTATCAGGATCAGGGGCAGATCGAGGGCCTCCATCCAGTCCAGCACCGTATGGGTCTCATCCAGCGGAACCATGACCCCGCCCACCCCTTCGATAAACAAGGTGCCCGTGGAATGGGCCATGCGCTTGCGGCAGGCCGAGACGATGGCGTCGATATCGAGGCTTTGGCCTTCGCGGGCAGCGGCCATGTCCGGCGACAGGGGGGCTGCGAAGCGCCAGGGCGAGACCCGGTCCAGCGATTGCTGGGTGACCGGCTCATCCAGCGCACCCAGCAGCACGCCGGGATCGGACAGCGCGGCCGTGGCGATGTCGAAGCCGCTGACCACGGGCTTGAACGCATCCACAGTCTCGCCCGCGTGGCGCAGGTGGCGGATAAGGCCGGCGGTGACGAAGGTCTTGCCGATATCGGTGCCGGTGGCGGTGACGAAATAGGCGCTCACAGTATTCTTTCTCGGATCACTTGTGCCAAACGCGTGATCTCAGCCTCGGGATGCGCGGCGGTGAAGGCGAGGCGCAGACGCGCGGTCCCCTTCGGCACAGTGGGCGGGCGGATGGCGGTGACGAGGAAGCCTTCGCGCTCCAGAAGCTGCTGCGCTTCCAGCGCACGCATTTCGTCGTTCAGGATCACCGGCACGATGGGGCTTTGCGCCAATGGCAAATTGAGCGCGCGTGTGAAGGCTTGCGCGTTGGCGAGAGGACGGGCGGTGAGCGCGGTATCGGATTCAATGATGTCGAGCGCCGCGATGGCGGCGGCGACACTGGCGGGCGGCAGGCCCGTGGAATAGACGAAAGTGCGCGCGCGCGTCTTGATGAGATCGATCACGGGCCGCGAGGCGCACAGATAGCCGCCGTAAGAACCGATCGCTTTGGACAGCGTTCCCATCTGCAGATCGACCGGCGCCTTGCTGCCGCCGGCGAACACCGAGCCTTTGCCGTTGGCGACGACGCCAAGACCGTGTGCGTCGTCGCTCATCAGCCAGGCATCGTGCGTTTGCGCCAGCGCGCCGAGTTCGGCGAGCGGCGCGAGATCGCCATCCATCGAGAACACGCCGTCGGTGACGATCAGCGCGTGGCGATATGCGCCGCGACGCTGCGTGAGCAATTCCTCGACATGGGCGAGATCGTTATGGCGGAAGGTCTGCGCTGTCGCATGCGAGAGTTGCGATCCCGCCCAAAAGCAGGAATGGGAGAGTTCGTCGATCAACAGCAGGTCGCCCTCGCCCACCAGCGTGGGAATGATCCCGGCATTGGCGAGATAGCCGGAGCCGAACACGCAGGCTGCTTCTGTCTGCTTGAACCTCGCGAGGCGCGCCTCCAGTTCCGCGAACAGCGGATGGTTGCCGGTGATGAGCCGCGAGGCGCCCGCACCCGCGCCATGCCTTTCGATAGCCGCGACGGCGGCGGCCTTAACCCTGGGATGATGCGTGAGGTTCAGATAGTCGTTGCAGGAGAAGGACAGCAGCCGCCTTCCGTTACGTTCGATCCAGATGCCGTCCTCGCGGAAGGAATCCACAAGCGAACGCCGTAAATGCGCGGCGTCCAGCGCATCCAGTTTGGACGTGGCAAAGCGGTCTAGCGAGTTCAACTTGCGCCTCCGGAGCGCCCGCTATAATGGCTTCACCGGCCCTTATAAAGGTGATGCATGAACGCTCCCACCAAGAACCTGCATGACGCTACGGTCCGCAACGACTGGACTAGGTCGGAGGTGGCGGCGCTGTTCGATCTGCCGTTTACCGAGCTGGTGTTCCGCGCGGCGCAGGTGCATCGCCAGAACTTCGCCTCCGACGAGGTGCAGATCTCCACACTGCTCTCCATCAAGACCGGCGGCTGCCCGGAGGATTGCGGCTACTGCTCGCAGAGCGCCAGCCACGAGACGGGCCTGAGGGCCTCAAAGCTTATGGAGATCGAGACGGTGCTGGCCGATGCGCGCGCGGCGAAGGCGGCGGGGGCGACACGCTTCTGCATGGGCGCGGCGTGGCGCTCGCCCAAGGATCGCGATCTCGACAAGGTGTGCGAGATGGTCGAAGGCGTGAAGGCGATGGGCATGGAGACCTGCGTGACGCTCGGCATGCTGACGCCGGATCAGGCGACGCGGCTGAAAGGCGCGGGCCTCGATTACTACAACCACAACATCGACACCTCGCCGGAATATTACGGCACGGTGATCACCACCCGCACCTATCAGGATCGCCTCGACACGCTGGAATGCGTGCGCGATGCCGGCATCAATGTGTGCTGCGGCGGAATCGTGGGCATGGGTGAAGCGGAGAGCGACCGCGTCGGCATGATCCATGCGCTCGCCACCCTGCCCGCACATCCCGAAAGCGTGCCGATCAACGCGCTGGTGCAGGTGAAAGGCACGCGGCTGGGCGACAGCCCGCCGATCGACGGCATCGACTTCGTGAAGATGATCGCCGTGGCGCGCATCACCATGCCAAAATCGTTTGTTCGCTTGAGCGCAGGCCGCGGCGATATGAGCGACGAGACGCAAGCTCTCTGTTTCCTCGCCGGCGCGAACTCCATCTTTTACGGCGACAAGCTGCTCACCACGCCGAACCCGGAAGAAGGCAGCGACATGAAGCTGCTGTCGCGGCTGGGCATGAAGCCGATGCAACTCGGAAACTAATGACCGGCTGGTACGACCACGGCCTTCCGCATATCTGGCTGCCTTACACGCAGATGAAGACGGCGGATCCGCCGCTGGCGGCGGTGCGCACCAACGGCACGCGCATCACGCTGGCGGATGGCACGCAACTGGTGGATGGCATCGCAAGCTGGTGGACGGCGTGCCACGGCTACAACCATCCGCACATCCGTGAGCAGGTCGCACACCAACTCGAGACGCTACCGCATGTGATGCTGGGCGGTTTGGTGCATGAGCAGGCGCTGACCCTGGCCAAGCGGCTGTGCGATCTGCTGCCGGAAAACCTGACCCGTGTGTTCTTCTCCGACTCCGGCTCCGTCGCCGTCGAAGTGGCGATGAAGATGGCAGTGCAGTACTGGCTGAACAAAGGCGTGCGCGGGCGCACCAAGTTGCTCGCCTTCAAGGGCGGCTATCACGGCGACACCATCGCGACGATGGCGGTGTGCGATCCCGAAGAAGGCATGCATTCGCTGTTCGCGGGCACCCTGCCCCAACATCACGTGATCGACTTGCCGCGCGACGAGGAGAGCATCAAGGCGTTCGATGCATTCGTGGAGCGTCATGCGGATGACATTGCCGCCATCCTGGTCGAGCCCTTGGTGCAAGGCGCGGGCGGGATGCTGTTCCACGATCCGCGCGTGCTGCAGCACTTGCGCCGCGCCGCGGACAAATACGACCTGCTGCTGATCTTCGACGAGATCTTCACCGGCTTCGGCCGCACCGGTCCGATGTTCGCGCTGGAAGCGGCGGAGATCGCGCCGGATATCGTCACGCTCGGCAAGGGGCTCACCGGCGGAACACTGCCGCTGGCGGCGACGGTCGCGTCTTCGAAGATCTTTGACGCCTTCTGGTCCGACGATCCTGCGCACGCGCTGATGCATGGTCCCACCTTCATGGGCAACGCGCTGGCCTGCGCCGCCGCCAATGCCTCGCTCGACCTGTTCGAGCGCGAGCCGCGACTGCTCCAGGCGGCGGAGATCGGCAAGGCGATGGGCAAGCAGCTTGGCCGCTGCATCGGCATGAAGGGCGTGAAGGATGTGCGCGTGAAGGGCGCGATCGGCGTGGTCGAACTCGAAAAGATCGAGAACATGAATGCGCTGAAGACGTCGCTGGTCGCCGAAGGCGTGTGGGTGCGCCCGTTCCGCAATATCGTCTATCTCACGCCGGCGCTGACGATCGACGAAGGCGATCTTCGAACACTGACGGATGCGATCGTGCGCGTCGTCGGAATGCGGAACTAGTCGTTCACGCGCATCCAGTTGCGCGCTTCGTCGAGATCATAGAGCGCCAGTTCGCGCTGGCGAACGGCGCGGCCGCCCCACACCATCAGCACCATTCCGCACAGCGCGGCGATGATGAGATCGCGCGCGACCCAATCGGCCATCCGGGTCGTGACGAATTGCGTCTGGATCAGCGCGAACAATCCGGGCAGCGCCAGAAACAGGCCTCCCAAAATCGCAATCGGTCCTGAAACTCTCGTCATGCCGGCCTTCCATTCCAGCGGGTCTGTGTCCAACGCAGGCTACAAACGATATGTTCCCAACCGGTTACGGCGACCCCCGGGAAAGCTTGGTAAATTGGAGTTTCGCAGGCTTCTGATTGTATTAGGCATCGCGCTGGTTGCGGCCGGTTTGGCGTGGCCCTGGCTGGCGCGGCTGGGCCTGGGACGGCTGCCCGGAGACATCGCCATCGAGCGCCCGAATTTCTCCTTTTATTTTCCGGTTGTTACCTGCCTTGTGATCAGCGTCGTTCTGACACTTCTTTTTTGGCTCTTCCGGAAGTAAGACGCCGCGTAACCCCGCCTTCCCACGAGTCGCCATGACGCTCCGCCCCATCCGCCGCGCGCTGCTTTCCGTTTCCGACAAGACCGGCATGATCGATTTCGCCAAAGGACTGGCGAGCCACGGCACGATGCTCATCTCCACCGGCGGCACGGCGAAGGCGCTGCGCGATGCGGGCCTCAAGGTCAGCGACGTATCCGAGATCACCAAATTTCCGGAGATGATGGACGGCCGCGTGAAGACGCTGCACCCGATGGTGCATGGCGGCCTGCTCTCGCTGCGCGACAAGGCCGATCACGCCGAAGCCATGCGGCTGCACGAGATCGAGGGCATCGATCTTCTGGTGTGCAACCTCTATCCGTTCGAAGCCACCGTTGCCCGCGGCACTTCTTTCGACGAGACCATCGAGAACATCGACATCGGCGGCCCGGCAATGACGCGCTCCGCCGCGAAGAACCATGACTGGGTGACCGTCGTGGTCGACGTGCAGGATTACAAGCCCGTGCTGGATGAGATGGCCGCGAACAACGGCGCGACCACGCAGGCCCTTCGCCGCACGCTGGCGCAGCGCGCCTATGCCCGCACCGCCGCTTACGACGCCGCCGTCTCCAACTGGTTCGCGGGCGAGCTGGAGAAGGACGGTGTGAAGGAGCCGCCGCGCCGCCGCGCTTTCGCGGGCGAACTGCGCCAGTCGCTGCGCTACGGCGAGAACCCGCACCAGGAAGCGGCGTTCTACGTCACCGGCGAGAAGCGCTATGGCGTCGCCACGGCACAGCAGCTGCAGGGCAAGGAGCTGTCCTACAACAACATCAACGACACCGATGCGGCCTATGAGCTCGTCGCGGAATTCGATCCGTCGACGCCCGCCTGCGCGATCATCAAACACGCGAACCCGTGCGGCGTCGCCATCGGCACCGATCTGGCGGACGCATACAGAAAGGCGCTGGCCTGCGATCCGGTCAGCGCGTTCGGCGGCATCCTCGCCTTCAACCGCAAGCTCGACGGCGCGGCAGCGGAAGCCATCGGCAGGCTGCTCACCGAGGTGATCATCGCGCCGGACGCAGACGAGGACGCGCGCCGCATCCTCTCGGCGAAGAAGAATCTGCGCCTGCTGATCGCGGGCGGCCTGCCCGATCCCAAGGCCAGAGGCCTGATGTTCAAGCAGGTCGCCGGCGGCTTCCTGGTACAGACGCGCGACGACATCACCCTGGTCAAAGCCGATCTGAAGGTCGTCACCCGGCGCAAGCCGACGGAGCAGGAAATGACCGACATGCTGTTCGCCTTCACGGTGGCCAAGCATGTGAAGTCCAACACCATCGTCTACGCCAGGGACGGGCAGACCGCCGGCATCGGCGCCGGGCAGATGTCCCGCGTGGACAGCGCCCGGATCGCCGCCATCAAGGCGCGCGAGGCGGCCGAGGCGGCCGGCTGGAAGGAGCCGCTGACGGTGGGCTCGGCGGCCGCCTCCGACGCCTTCTTCCCCTTCGCGGACGGGCTTCTGGCGGTGGCGGAAGCCGGGGCCACGGCGGTGATCCAGCCCGGCGGCTCGGTTCGCGATGACGAGGTCATCAAGGCCGCCGACGAGAAGGGTCTGGCGATGGCCTTCACGGGAATCCGCCATTTCCGGCACTAGGGCCCGATCCTCCCCCAAAATTTCATGGTTTGCCTCGGTTCCCTGTGAGGGAACAGGTTGGTAAATTAGGCGTTAACGAATATTACCGGCCGCGTTACGGCCGGGCGGCGTATTCGTGGCGGGGGTCGCTCCTCAGTGGTCCGCAAGGACGCAAGCGATCGGGGGATCGCGTGAGTGGGATGCGTGGCGGACTGGGCCTCGGCTTGGGTGTGATGCTGGCGATCGCCGGCCTTTCATTCACTGGAAATCTTGCGCGCGCGGATTACACCGATGGCGGCATCGCGTGGAACCGCATCAGCCCGCAGGCGGGCATCCGCATCTGGCGCAAGTCGGCCTGGCGCGACGACGACTTCCTGTCCGAGATCAAGCTGGGCGATGTCTATGGCGACGAGCGCGGCGACAGCAAATATTACGATCCCGTCGAGTCCTATGTTTGGTACTACCTTGCCAGCGTGAGCGACAGCGTCGGCGAGAACATCTCGGACCGCTACGCCCGGCGCACCATCTCCAACAACTACCATCGCGCGCTCAGCCAACAGCAGAAGTTCATGCTGCTGATGAGCGCAGCGCAGCGCGAAGATGCGCGCAACCGCATCATATACATCCTTTCCTGCCGCGGCGCCGACGGCTTCATCAAACTGGGGCAGATCCACGCCACCAACACCGGCTATGACGACGGCCGCTGGCGCGACTATGGCGACAGCCCCGATACCTATCGCGGCCTCGGCGGGGTCTGGAATTCGCAGTACAGCTTCCGCCGCAATGCGCGCGGAGAATTCAACCGCGGCGACGCCGCCGATGCCCGGCGGATGATGGGCATACCCAGCGACTCGGTAATCGTGCCGAACGACGGCGAGGCGCTGATGTATTTCCACATCGCCGCCAATATGGGTCATCCGCTGGCCAACGAATATCTGCGCGGGCTGGAGCCGTCCGTGCGCGGATCGCGCTGGCTCGGCCCGCGCATCTCGCAGGAAGCCAATGAGCGAGCGCGCTACTGGGCGCCGCCTTACGAGTATTATCCGCTCGGCGACAACGACAGTGGCGTTCCCTACACCGACGAGTGCTACATCAACCTCGACCGCCAGGCGGCGCTGGCGAAAGTGTCCGCCGCCCTTCCCGCCGGCGCGACCGGGCAGGCGCTGTGGTTCCTGGGCTGGAGCACGACGCCCAACCCGCGCGTCGTCGCACGTCCAGGTCCGATCGACGTCCGCGCGGTGCAGCGCTTCCAGGCGGCGGTGGGCCACGAGCCGAGCGGACGCCTCAACAACGCCGAAGCGGTGCTTGCCGTGGAGATGGCGGCGCGCAAGGGCGACGCCTCTTCGCAGAACGCGCTTGGCGTGATGTATGCGAAGGGCGTGGGCGTGCCCACGAATTATGTGCGCGCGGCCTACTGGTTCCAGAAAGCCGCGGACCAGCGCTACGCCGCCGCGATCTATCACCTGGGCGTGCTCTACAAGGCGGGCCCCGCCGGCATCAAGCAGGACATGGCGCGCGCGGACAATCTCTTCACCGCTTCGGCGCTGGCCGGATATCGCCCGACGATGAACCAACTGACCGAGCTGCTGTCGACAGCGGACGCCGGTCCCCACCGTGAAGGCCACCACTGAAGGAGCGCGTCATGATCCATGCGCCAATCCGTCTTGCGAACGCCGCCGTCTTGTGTGCCGCGCTCCTGCTGCTGCTGGGGCTCGGCGCGCAGACCAGGGCGCATGCCGACGAGTTCGCCTCCGGCAACGCCGCGCTGCTCGACCCGTTCGACCCGGTGCCGCAGATCCGCTTCAGCGACTGTTACGACCGCTGCGGCGATCGCGGCTGCTACGACAATTGCGGCTATCACCGCCATTGCTGGCGCGGCTGCGGCGACTACGACCGCTGGCGCGACGGCTGGCGCTGCGATCACGATTGCCGCGACTGGGACCACGGCGACTGGCGCTGCGAACATGATTGCGGCCCGCGCCCGTGGGAAATCGACCACGACTGGGCCGACCGGCTGCGTGAATACGATCACCAGATGGAGAAGTGGCACGGCGACATGCACGAGTGGCACGATGCCATGGGCGAATGGCGCGAAGAGAACGGCCACTGGTTCTTCCGGCATCACCAATATGCCGATTACGAGTGGCGCCAGGACGGCGACCACTGGCGCTACTGGCACAACAATGACTGGCACGACGATGGCTTCGAAGACCATTGGCATGACGGCCATCACGACCATCATTGACTGCCGCTAGAGCGCCGTCGCGCGCTCTTCCCTGACGAAGAACATCAGCGCAAGCCCGGTGATCATGAACGCCGTCTCGCCCAGAAGCCCGATGCGTTGGCTGTTCGACACCAATGTCAGCCAGCTCACGAAACCGGTGGCCAGAAAGCTGGTCGACTGGCCCGACAGCGAATAGAGCCCGAAAAACTCCGTCATCTTCTCCGGCGGCGCGATGCGCGCCAGCATCGTGCGGCTGTTTGCGTAGCCGGCGGTGATGAGCACGGCCACGAAGTTGGTGATGGTCAGGAAGATGATCTCTGGCCAGCTGTTGAAGAACGGCAGGCTCCAGACCGGCGCCGAATGGACGTCGTAGCGGATGAACCAGAATATCCGGTCCGGCGCCATGGTCAGCGTAAGAAGGCCGGCGATCGTCGTGCCGCCGATGGAGATGAAGATCGCGCGCTTGGAGCCGAAGCGGTTGTCCAGCCAGCCGCCCACGAAACCGCCCAGCACCGCGAAGATCGAAAGCTCGATGCCGTAGAGCAGCATCTGGATCGGGCCCCAGTGGAACGTGCTCGACGCATAGATGCCGCCGAACACCAGTACCGCCGTCATGCCGTCGTTGAAGAAGAGCCGCGCCAGCAGGTAGGTGCCGACGTTGCGGTAGTGCTTGAGGCTGCGGATTGTGCTGATCACGCTGCGCACGCCCGCCATCATCGCCTTGAACAGCGGTATGTTGGCTGACGGCCGATCGGGCGTAAAAAGAAAGAAGGGGACGCAGAACACCAGGAGCCAAATGGCGCCGATGGGGCCGGACAGCCGTTCCGGCTCGTGCAGCGCCTGATTGATGCCCCAGAGCGGATGCGCGGGAATAAAGCTCCACGGCACCACGCCCGGCAGGGAGAACGCGATCAGCATGAAGAGCAGAAGGACGATGCCCGCGAAGTTTCCGAGCGACAGCGCCAGACCCGAAAGGCCGGCGAGCCTTTTGTGCGAAGCAATGGTGGGGAGCAGCGAATTGTGGAACACCGCGGAGAACTCAAACGAGACGTTGCCGATCGCCCACAGCGCGCCGATCAGGAACAGGTTCCATCCCGTCTGGTGCGGCATGGCGAACCACAGCGGAAACATCGTCGCCGCGAGGATCACCGTATAAAGCGCCACCCAGGGCTTTCGGCGCCCGCCGCTGTCCGCGATGGCGCCCAGGAACGGCGCCAGCACCGCGATGATCAATCCGCTGTACGACTGGATGGAGCCTGCGATCGCCTGCCCGCGCACGCCGTCACCCACCACATGGTTCGCAAAATAGGGTGCGAAGAGATAGATCGTGATGAGAAGGACGAAGGGGTCGCGCGCGCCTTCATAGAGCGCCCAGGAAATCTGGCCGAGGCGGCTCGCCTGCATGTCGCCGGTGGTGGAAACGTCTTCGCGGTTGTGAAGCCAGCCGGCGAAACCCGTGGCGTCCGCTACGGCCGAGAGTGGCGGCGCGGCATCCGGTTCCCTGGGGCCCAGCTGTTCGTCGTCATTTGAAGACCTCGCCAACGCCTACTCCCCAGATGTCCTGTTTTCTTATCCAGCCGTCGGTGCCGTCGGCCGAGACCTCGCAGGCATCAGCCTTGCAGGCTTCCAGCCTGGCCACAACACCGGGCTGGGCGTAGGCGATGGCGGAGGCGTTCTGGCCTGCGCCATCGCGGATGGGCGCCGCGCGTTTTGACGTGACGACAACGGTGCGGCGGGAGGTCGAGATCATCACATTGCTGATCCAGCCGATGGTACCGTCGCTGTCCTCGACCCGGTACCAGATGTCGTATTTGTTGAGGACCTTCACCGGCAGGCCCTTGCGCCGGTAAATCCACAGCACCCGATGTTGATAGGACGGCCCCTCGCGCAGATAGACCCTGTTGCTCGCTAGGCTGGCGTAAGCCGGCAAAGGTTCGCCCGCCAATGCCGGGATGGCCGCCAGCACGGCGAGCAGCGGAGCCAGGGACCTTACGCGCGCGGCAAGAATCATCGGATTTCGTTCTAGTCGCTGGCAGAGCTTTGCGGAAGACGCGCCGCGCCGCATTTGCTGCATTGCAACGTTCTGGTAATAGCAAAAGGGAGGGGCCGACAGAGCGCTCCGCCGGAGCTGGAAATGCCTGCGAACAAGCCGCTGGTGATCGTCACCCGCAGACTTCCCGACGCGATCGAAACGCGGATGCGGGAATTGTTCGACGCGCGCCTCAACCACGAAGACGTGCCGATGACGCAGGCCCAGCTCATCGAGGCCGTGCAGACCGCCGAGGTGCTGGTACCGACCATCACCGACCGGATCGATTCCAAGGTCATCGTGCGCGCCGGCCCGCAACTGAAGCTCATCGCCAATTTCGGCGCGGGCGTGGACAACATCGACGTGAAGACGGCGCTGGAGCGCGGCATCACCGTCACCAACACGCCGGGCGTGCTCACCGAAGACACCGCCGACATGACGATGGCGCTGATCCTCGCGGTGCCGCGCCGCCTCGTCGAAGGCGTCGAGCAATTGCAGCAGGACAAGTTCCAGGGCTGGGCGCCGAGCTGGATGCTGGGAAACCGCATCTGGGGCAAGCGGCTCGGCATCGTGGGCATGGGCCGCATCGGACAGGCCGTGGCGCGGCGTGCGAAAGCCTTCGGCCTTCAGATCCACTATCACAACCGAAAACCCGTCGCCAAAGCGATCGAGCAGGAACTGGAAGCCACCTACTGGGACAGCCTCGACCAGATGCTGGCGCGCATGGACATCGTGTCGGTGAACTGCCCGCACACGCCGGCGACCTATCACCTGCTCTCCGCACGGCGGCTGAAGATGATGAAGCCGTCCGCCTACATCGTGAACACGGCGCGCGGCGAAGTGATCGACGAGAACGCGTTGACGCGGATGCTGTCGTCGGGCGAGTTGTCCGGCGCCGGGCTGGACGTGTTCGAGCATGAGCCCGCCGTGAATCCCAAGCTGCTCAAGCTGAAGAACGTGGTGCTGTTGCCGCACATGGGATCGGCCACCATCGAGGGCCGCATCGACATGGGCGAGAAGGTCATCGTGAACATCAAGACCTTCGCCGACGGCCACAAGCCGCCGGACCGCGTCATCCCGGCGATGCTATAGGTCGTTTCTTATTTCTTGCGCCCCTCCCCATGGGAGAGGGCAAGCGTTTCGACAAAACGGAAAAATGCTTGGGGACGGCTAGCACGCACCGCCCCGATCACCGCGCACGATTCGCGCTAGTTTCGACCAATACGCGTTTCGCGAGGGGCCGCCGCGTGCACCGAACTGGACAGACTTGGCAAAGGAGTCGAACGTAGAAGTCACAATGGGTGGGTGCGCATGGCGGACCTGGTGTCAGGGCAGCATACCGAAGCAAGGCAACGCGCCCTTCGCGAGTTGATCTTCTACTTCGTCCTTACATTCGTGATCACGTTCGGGCTCGGCGCAATCATCATATTCTTTCAGCCGGAATATGAGGCCGCCTTCGGGCCGATCGGAGATCCGTCCAAGAGCTGGCTTTATTTCGTGGCCGTGTCGTCGCCGACGATCTCGGCGGTTCTCGTGTCGCTGCTGTTCGGAGGACTCGAGAATGTGAAGACGCTGTTCGCCGGATTGTACCGGCCCTTTCGGCTACGCTGGATGCTGGTCAGCTTGCTTACGATCCCCGCAGCGCTGCTCGCGTGCGCTCTTGCGGAGCGATATGCCAGCGATGCGCCCTACTCCGTCGATCTCCGCGCGCTGGTTTTCGGGCCGTTTCTGTGGTTCACGACGAGGCTTCTCTTCACCGATCCCGGACCGTGGGGCGAGGAGACAGGCTGGCGCGGTTTCGCCCTGCCGCGGCTTCTCACGCGATTTTCCCCTCTCATGGCCGCCATCGTTCTCGGCGCGATCTGGAGTACGTGGCACACGCCAGCCTTCTTCGTTTCGGGCCTCTCACAGCATGGCCTGAATTTCGTCTGGTTCATGACGGCCAACATCTGCCTCACGATCTTCATGACTTGGATCTACGTGAATGGGAACCGCAACTATCTGATAGCCGGCGTCATCCCCCACGCCGTATCCAACCTGATGTTCATCGCGCACGCGTACAACGACATCGAGATCGAAGCCATCGTGTACATGGCGATTGCATTGCTTATCGTGGCTGCATCCGGTCCGAGCTTGCGGGGTTGGAGGTTTGGACAGGCGAAGCCGACGGAATTGTAGTGCATTGATGCACTCGATTTTGCGTTCGAGCTCCTGGTCATCTCCGGAATCTGGAACGGCTCAACTGGACGCTTTGGAAGCAACAAGCAAAGGCCGGCAGCATCGCGCGCCGAACATCCTTCTCATCACCGGCACGTCAACCACGGCGCATCTGCGCGAGTACTCGCCGCGGCGACGCTGACACTTCCGGACGAGCCATTGCGCGCGCTCGACGTCATCGCGTTGCGTCCGGCGTCTCATCGAACGAACTTTTTACGCCTTCTCGTACACCACGTCGTTCCAGTACTTCGCCTTGTGGCTGCCCGTCTGCGTAAAGCCGCGGCGGCGCAGTTCGATTCCGATCAGGTAGTTGAAATAGCCATGCGCGACGAGCGCGGCGCCGCCGTCTTTCATTGCACGCTTTATGAGGATGTCGGCGGCCTGTTTCGCGCGGCGTTTGGATTTGCGGTAGCCCTCGATCTTCGGCGAGAAGCCGGCGTACCACATGAGCCGCGAGACCACCGCCCACTTCGTCACCTTCATCTTCAGCAGGGGGATGCGCGGGCTCGCGAGCGGGCTTTCGGCGAAAAGCGGATCGACGATCAGCCTGGCATCCGGCGCGAGCGCGCGGGCGCTCTCGGCGGCGCGCTTCTTGCTGCTAGTGAAGACCGCATCCAGCTCGCGCAGCAGGTCGCGAAGTTCTGCGGGCGGCGCGTCGGCGGGGTCGAGGCCCGCCTCCTCATAGGCGTCGATATAGTCGCGGAATTCATGGTGACGCGCCACCGGCGCCGTGGCGATGGCCGGGCGGCCGTGGCGGATGAGAATGATCTTAAGCGGCGCCACCCTGGCTGCACCGGCCGTTCTGGCGGGCATATCGTCGTCCAGGGCCAAAGCGGAAGCTTGCGGCGTCATGGGAGCAGTCTACGATCCTTCCGGCCAAAACGCGCCCCTCTTTCTGGGCGTTGCACACAAAGATGGGATGGAAAGCCGCACGATGGAACAGGGACTCAAGGGCAAAGTGGCGATCGTCACGGGGTCGGCCTCGGGAATCGGGGCATCGGTGGCGCTGGGACTGGCCAAGCGCGGCGCCAACGTCGTGGTGAACTACTCGCGCAACGAGAAGGACGCCCGGACGGTCGCGGACCAGATCCGGGAAACGGGCGGCAAGGTGCTGCTGGTGCAGGCCGACGTGGCCAAGGACGAGGATTGCCGCAAGCTTGCCGGCGCGGCCATGAAGGAATGGGGCCGCATCGACATCCTGGTCAACAATGCCGGCACCACCAAGTTCGCAGCACACACCGACCTCGCGGCACTTTCCTCCGACGACTGGCAGATGATCTATGGGGTGAACGTCGTCGGCCCGTTCCAGATGATGCGCGCCTGCGTGGATGCGCTGAAAGCGAGCGGCGATGGCGCCGTCGTGAACGTGTCGTCCGTCGCTGGCGTGATGGGTGTCGGATCGTCCATCGCCTATGCCGCGTCGAAGGGCGCGCTCAACACGCTGACGCTGTCGCTGGCCCGCGCCTTCGCGCCGGAGATCCGCGTGAATGCGGTGTGCCCGGGCTATGTGGCGACGCCGTGGTTCAGCGGCCGCTTCGGCGAGGAGAATTCCAGGCGCATTGCCGACCAGCAGGCCGAGGCCAACCCGCTGAAGCGCGTTGCCTATGCCGAGGACATCGCCGATGCGGTGCTGTTCCTCGCATCGCCGGCCGCGAAGAACATTTCCGGCGAATTCCTGCTCATCGACAGCGGCATGCATCTCAACATGACGGGCACGAAGCGATAGCGCCTGCCCCCGAGTCGGCCTGCCCAATAAGGCAGCGGTGTGCCCAAGGGGTGCGCAAACTTATGTTGCATTGCAACAACGCTCGGCAATATTCCGGCTTTTCACATGGAATTCCTATGCCGGAAGATGCGCGAACACATTGAGTTCATATCTGTTTATTCGCGACGGTTCCCTCAGCACCAACAAGGGAACCAGGAATATGAAGACGTTTGTTTCGGGGCTGCTTCTCGCCGGGGCAGTGTCACTGGCCGCAGGGGGCGCGCAGGCCGGCGCGATCGCTCCCAACGCATCGCCCATCACCTTCGATGCCGGTTTTGGCAACATCACCGTCGGCGGCCAGCTCAGCGGCCTCGCCTATTACCAGAACAATGCCACGCATGCCTTCCCCGGCGATGCGACAACCTATTTTGACGTCGACAATGCCATGGTCTCGGTGGCGAAGACCGACGGCATGTTCCAGTTCTACGTGCAGGCGGGACTGTATGCGTTCCCGACTGTCGGCATCCCGTATGACAAATCGAACGACCAGAACTCGTTCCTGGGCGCGGTGCCTGTCGCCTATGGAAAGCTCCAGCTAAGCGATACGTTCTCGATCTCCGCCGGAAAGCTACCGACGCTGATCGGCGCGGAACTGCCCTTCACGCTGCAGAACAGCAACATCGAGCGCGGACTTCTGTGGTGGCAGGAGCCCGTGGTCAGCCGGGGCGTGCAGGCGAACTATGCCAGCGGCCCGCTGTCCATCGCGGTGTCCTGGAATGACGGCTACTACAGCAATGTCTGGAACACGTTCTCGGGCCTCATCTCCTATGCGTTCGACAGCGCCAACACGCTGGCCTTCGACGCCTCGATCACGCCCGACCGCAACGCCGTGCCCGGCAACCAGATCTACGACCTGATGTACACCTACAACGCCGCGCCCTGGACCGTCGGGCCTTACGTCCAGTACCAGGCGGCCAACAAGAGCGGCGGCGACGAATGGGGCGTCGGCCTTCTGGCGAGCTACCAGTTCACGCCGGAATGGAGCCTGAACGGTCGCGTGGAATACGAAACTTCTTCGAACAGCAGCTTCCTTCTGCCTTTCGGCCCCGGAAGCGACGCGTGGTCGTTCACGGTCACGCCGACATGGCAAAAGGGGATCTACTTCGTTCGCGGCGACGTGTCCTACGCCTCGCTCGGCAGCAATGCCGTCGGCTACGGCAAGGCGGGCGACAAGAACGACCAGTTCCGCGTGATGCTCGAAACCGGCATCTCGCTGTAGTTCATTCTTGCCTCGTGGCGCAAAGCCCGCGGCCCGATATCCGAGGCGCGGGTTTTCGCTTTTTGACCGGCTCTTGTCGCAGGTTCACACGGTGCGCTTTGCCTGCTGGAGGTCGGGCTTTGGGCCGTCGCGCTGGTCGGCTGCCGGAGCGGCGGGCGCTTCATAGACATTGGCGGCAAGATAGATCGGGCGGTTCTTGGCCTCGAGATACAGCCTTCCGATGTATTCGCCGACGATGCCTATCCCCAGCATCTGAATGCCGCCCAGGAACAGGATCGCAACCATGATCGATGCGTAACCGGGAACGTCGATGCCGAACGCGATCGTCCGCACCACAAGATAGAAGGCGTACGCAATGCCCATCAGCGAAATGATCCCGCCGAGGATGCTGGCCACGCGCAGCGGCAGAATGGAGAAGCTGGTTAGCGCATCGATCGCGAAGTTGAACAGCTTGAAATAGCCCCAGCTCGACGTTCCCGCGACGCGCTCCGGCCGCTCGAACGGGATGCCGATCTGGCGGAAGCCGATCCAGGCATAAAGGCCCTTGGTGAAGCGATTGCGTTCGGGCAGGCGCAGCAGCGCATCCACGGCCTTCCTGTCCATGAGCCGGAAATCGCCCGCGTTCTCGGGGATCGGAATTTCCGACATCGTGTTGAACATCTTGTAGAACATCGAGGCCGTCACGCGCTTGGTGGCGGTGTCCGCGCGGCGCGAGGTTCGCACGCCATAGATGACTTCGTAGCCCTGCTGCCAGTGCTCGACAAATTCGCGAATGTGCGCCGGCGGGTCCTGAAGGTCCGCGTCGATGAGAATGACGGCATCGCCGCGCGCACGCTCCATGCCCGCCATCATGGCGGCTTCCTTGCCGAAGTTTCGCGTCAGGTCGACGATGCGGATCCTGGCGTCGCGCGCCTGGCGTTCGAGAAGCTTGTTCAGCGTCCGGTCCGTGCTGCCGTCGTTGACGCACACGTATTCGAATTCAAGCGCGAGCGCATCCAGTACGGCATCGACTTCTCGGAAAAAGGCGTCGATCGCAGGCTCTTCGTCATGCATGGCCACGACAATCGAGACCAACTTCGCGTTTCTGCTCGGCGAGGGTTGTGCGCGTGAAATGCTGGCGGCTACCGGCGAGGCCATGGCGCCTCCGTGCCCTGTGTGGAGGGATGTTGCGCACCGCGGGGGGGCACGATTCCCCATTCAACGATCAGGGGAAGCGCGCGGACGCCCCGTGGCCACACGAAACGATAGGAGCCGGCATATTCAAGACCGGCAATTCGTGGCGCCGAAGCATTCTTCTTCTCGCTGTTGCGCCATACGACGAGCATGCCTTCGCGCGCCAGCCGTTCGGGCGTGATCCAGGGCGCGGCGGCGAAACTGTTCTGCGAGAATACCGAAGGCTGCACCGGCAGGCGCATGGCGATCAATCCCGCCAGCCATTCATCGCCGCCCACGATGCGGATCCGGTCTCCGGTTCTCTGCGCATAGGATTTCGCGAATGTCCGGGCGATCCGGGATGCAGGCCATGAAAGCCGCGACGGCTGGCCGCGCAAATCGGGCACGACCTTAACTGCCAGTGCATATGCGCAAAGCCCGCAGAGAAAGGCCAGCCCAGCAAACTTGTGCAGCCTCTTTAGCGCAATTTGCCGCTCGTAGGACGCGGCGCCAAGCATCAGGATCAACCCGCTCAGGTTCCACATCGGCGCGCCCCACATGGTGCGAAGGCCAAGCCCGAAGAAGAGAGATGCCGCAATGGAGAAGACAGCCGGCCCGATTCCGATGAAGAGAAGAAAGCGAAAATCCTCGCGCTGCTTTAGCGTCAGGTTTTTTCCAAAGCCGCGGCCGAGGACACCGGATGCCGCCGCGATGGCCAGTGCCGGCGCATGATCGATCGCCTGCGCCAGAACGAAATTCGCGCTCGGCGCGAGGCTGCCGAGCAGGCCGCCGACGATGCCGGCGCGCGATTGTGCATAATCAAGCGCAATGAAGCGATGCTCGATGAGCCAGATGAAATTTGGTAGAAAGACGAGCGCTGCGACGAGTGCTGTGGCGTAGGGACCCGCCGTTTTCCAGGCCTGCCTCTGCGGCGACGCGGAAAGCGCATATGCCAGCATCGCGGCAACGAGCATCACCGTGGAATACTTGCACAAAAGTCCCAGGCCAAGCGCCAGGCCAAGCGCAATCCAGTAACGCAGGCGCCCGTCATTCAACGCACAATAAAGAGCGTACGCGGCGCCGGCCCAAAAGGGCATCTGCGCGACATTGTTGTTGAATTCGGGCGTGGGCACGGAAAAATAGTAAATGCCCGCGACAAGCAACGTGCCGGCGGCCGCGTATTTCGGCGCCAGCATCCGGCACCCGAGCCGGAATACGACTAACAGCGTAAGCGCGATGAAGACCTGACTCAGCAGGTAGACACCAGTTCCGCCCGCTGCTGAGAAAGCCGCTTCGGCGAGCCATGCCGGAAGCGGCGGATGCTTGTAATAGCCCCACTGCCATTCATGTCCCCATGGGAGCATGTCGCTGACGACGTCGAGAGGCATGCTTTTCGAAAGCAGCAGCGGCAGCGCTGTCCACAAGACGATCTGGCAAACGGCGAAAATCGCCACGGCGCCGGCAGGCGCCGCTTCCAGAATTCCTTGCCACAGCGCCAGGAACATCCAGCCGCGCGCGCAAAAACCTCGCGCATTGTTTGCGCTCACCGCGACAAGCGTCCGTTCCATGCAATGGAGACACTATGGTCTTCAGCATTGACTGGGGTGTGTCTGCAGATCACAAACTCGTAAGAAATCAGCCCGCACGATCGGTTGGCGTGCCGGACTGCGCGCAAACCCGGGCGTGAAGTCGCAATCGACGCCAGCTATCTCGCCGGCGCATGCGTCACGCCGAACATGAGCATCCAGGCCGTCAGCACCGAACGCACCAGCTTGGCAAGGCAGGAGACGGTCACGAGATAAAGTCCCCACAGCCGGTCGCCGATGAGGATCGCACCACCGGCGGCGCCCAACAGATAAGCCGCGATGATCGTGGCGATCAGCACGGTGGGAAACCCGCCGCGGTCGCTGATCGTGATGTTCTTGTCGAAATAGCGGGCGATGATCGTAATGGGCAGGCGCAGGCCGAACAGGTTGAGCGCGACGAGCTCTAGCCCCAGAAGCAGCGCCGGTTGCGGCGTCAGCACCGCCGCAGCTTCCACCAGCACCGTCAGCAGATGATACATGTTGAAGCGCGCGCCCTGCATGGTGACGCGCATGTTGTCGTCCGAGCGCTCGTTGATCCGGTCGAAATGCAGCGTCACCACGACGAACAGCAGGCCGACGAGCGCAGCGGACGCCGCGCCGATCATCTCGAACAGTTCGCGCCACTGATCGGGCAGATATGCGGCTTCCATGCGCCCCTCCGTCAAGTGCCGTCAGACAATAGCAGCCGATACGGATCGGGACATCATGGGGCGTCGTCAAGCCGCCGTAGCGCGCTCTGCAGGTTTGGATATGGACCGGAATGGGATTCTTGACGATTCCGACCGGCGGCAAATATCCGGCGTCCGGACCGTTGAGTTGCTCCGTAGGCGGACTACAATGACGCGCATTGCCAGGGCCGGGAGACCACATGGCCGTGGATGGAATTGGCCGGCGCGACGAGAAGCCGGAAGCACATCGCAGACCGATTGCGTTGTCGTGGGATGAAACCACGCGGGAGCGCAGCCTGCGCGACTCCGGCATCTCCCTTGTGGGCCGGGTGCCGTGGGGTTCCCATCTGTGCGTTTTCTGCGAGACCGAACAGGACTTGGTCGATTCCGCGATCGCCTATTTTCGCCCGGCGCCCGCATCCAACGAACGCTGCATGTGGATCGTGTACGAGCCGCCCCACGAAACCGAGGCCCTGAAGGCGGTGCACCGCGTTCCCGAGATCGAAGCCTGGTGGAAGATCGGTGGCATCGAGATTCTCAGATTTCCGCCCGGATATGCCGGGCATGGCCAGTTGGACGTTGCGCAGATCACGGCCGCGTTTCATTCCCGCGCCGCCGAAGCATTGGCGAAGGGCTATGACGGCGTTCGCGTCTGTGTAAATGCCCACTGGCGCAAATTCCGCCTGTGGGCCGACATCAATGCCTATGAACGCATGCTCGATGGAGCGCTGCTCGGACAGCGGGCGATCGCGCTCTGCGCCTACAAGATCGAGAAAAGCTCGCCCCAGGATGTGCTTGACGTAGCGCGCACCCATCAATGCGTCATCGCCAGGAGAATGGGCAACTGGGAATTCCTGAAGACCGACAGGACGGAGAAGAGCAGGAAGGAGCTCGAAATATTGAACCAGGATCTCGACCGGCTGCCCGCGCGGCTTCGATCGGAGAGCCAGCTTACGGAACGCGAACTCGTCGTTCTGGCGCAGATCATAAAGGGTGCCTCCAGCAAGGAAGTCGCGCGCACCTTGGGAATCAGTCCAAGGACAGTCGAATTCCATCGCGCCGGCGCGATGCAAAAGCTCGGTGCCAAGAACGTCGCGGAGCTCGTCCGCATCGTCCTGCGCGGACGATAGGCCCGATCCTTCCGTAGTCCCCCGTATATCTACGAAGCCGAGGCCTCACTGTATTTCTACGTAGTGCGACATCGAAGCCCTCATGGTTAAGTTCACTTAAGAATAATCAATAGAGGGGCTTTCAATGCATGGTCGGGCTGGCCGGATAAGAGCAAATTGCAGCGAGGAACTTATGGACGCGGCGTCCCTCGTTGCATCGCTGTCGCCGCGTTGCCGCGAAGTGCTTGACGGGATACTGATGGGCGAGCCGAACAAGGTCATCGCCTTCCGTCTGGGAATCAGCAAACGCACCGTCGATATCCATCGTGCAAATCTGATGAAGCACCTGGACGCCCACAACTCACTGGACGTGATCCGCATCGGACTTCAGGCCAAGGCGGACGAGATGCGCGCACAGAAGGCCAAAGTCGCCGCGTCCGATGCCAGCGAAGCGGACGCCGAGGGGCTAGTTTGGGCCGGCCTGGCGGCGGTCCTCCGGCGATAGACGCGCCCTGAATATTACCGCCGCGAAAGCGATGTGCCCGGCGGGCCGGGGACGCGCGTCAGTTCGGGATGCCCTGCCGCCGGTGTTCGGAAGGCGATACGCCGACCAAGCGCTTGAACGCGCGGCTGAACGCGGCTTCGGAGCTGTAGCCGGTTTCGGCTGCGATGCTGGCGATGTTCGCGTTGCCGCCACTGAGCAAACCCGCCGCAATCTGCATGCGCCACTGGGCAAGATACTGAATCGGCGGAATGCCGACCATGTCATTGAAGCGCTCCGCCAGCACCGACCGCGATAGCCCGACATCGCGCGCCAGGTCGTCGATCGTCCAGTTGTGCGCCGGTTTCTCATGTATCAACGACAACGCTTTTCCAACGAACGGATCGCGCAATCCGGCAAGCCACCCGATCTGCGCAGGCGGCAGGTTTTCGAGATGGCGGCGGATGACTTCGATGAACATCAACTCGCTCAGCTTGGCGAGCACGCTCTCGCCGCCGGCGCGCTTCTCCGCCGTCTCGCTCGTTGCAACGTTGATGAACTGGCTGAGCCAGCGGGATCCGCTTTGTCCTGCCGAGACCTTGATGACGGGTGGAAGGTTGTCGAGCAGCGGATTGAACGGCCGGTCGTCGCAGGCAAGGAAACCGCAAACAAATCTGGCCGAGATGGGACCGTCCTCGCCGACATTGACATAGAACGGCTGATGGATCGCACCCTGGCCATAGAGGCTTTCGGGGTTAGGCTTCTCCGCGCGCATGCCCGGCTTGCTCGCGACGACATGCGGATCGCCGCGCGTGAACACGATGATGTCGCCGGCCTCGATCGAAATCGGCTCCTGCCCGATGAGATTGGCGAAGCAGCGTCCTTGCGTGATCACGTGATAGGAAATCAGTTGTCCCGCGCCGGGCAAGACCTTCGGCAGTATCGCTTGCGGCGACGGCTGTTCGGCCACCCATGGTGCGCGCGCGCAGATGTCGAAGAACACCGCGCCCGTCAAACGCACGGTCTTCAACACGTCTGAAAGTGGATCGGCTGGCATCCTGGTCCCCGCCCGGCGTCCGGTCATCGGTTCCGGACGCGGGAAGTAAGCATTCCCGACGCGCTGTCAAGGATCACGGACGGGCGGTCATTCGCGTTCGGGGCGCCGGCGACTAGATAAGCCCGGCAACGCACCGAACAGTGCAATCGAATTACCCCAGGAGAAATCAATGAATCGTCGAGTTAGTGCGCGTACATGGGTGAACCGGCAATGCATCAACATCGTGCTGGGCGTCTTCTGCGCTCTTCCCCTGCTGCATGACAGCGATGCATCCGCGGCTTCCCTGTCCCGCAGCGTCAGCGTCAACGCATCACCGGCACAGGTGTGGGCCGTCATCGGCCCGTTCTGCGCCATCAAGAACTGGCATCCGGTGGTCGGCACCTGCGCGCTGGACGGCGCAACGCCGCCGACGCGCACGCTGGTGACCAAGGATGGCAACACGACATTCATCGAGCTGCAGGTCGCGCGCAACGAAAAGGAGCGCTTCTACTCCTACACGTTCAAGTCCAGCCCGTTTCCGGTGACGCACTACATCGGAACGATCTGGGTGGTGTCCAACAACGACAACACCTCGACCGTGCTGTGGACCGGCGCATACACGCCGCTGCCCGGCAAGGAAACCGATGCCGATGCGGCCTTCGCTGGAGTCTACGACTCCGGTCTCGCCGCGCTCAAGGCACGCTTCGCCCACTAACCAACCAGAAGGAGACATCGACATGAACACAATCGATCTCACAACGATCAAAAGCCGCCAGCAGGTCGCTTGGAGTTCCGGCGACTATGCAATCGTGGGCACAACCCTGCAGATCGTCGGCGAAATGCTCTGCGAAGCCGTCGACCTGCGCAGCAACCAGCGCGTCCTGGACGTCGCGGCCGGCAACGGCAACGCAACG
>DATIVW010000146.1:0-5185 GCA_035465595.1 Rhizomicrobium sp.
ATGGTCGAAGGCCAGGGACTGAAGGCGGCCGACCTGCCGGTCATGGACAGTGCCGTATCGACCATCACCGAGGATGGCCCGATCTATCGCGGCGTGAAGGCGACGGCGCTCGCCGAAAACGCAAGCTTCGAGCAGGCGGCAACGCTGCTTTGGGATTCCCAGTCGTCGGATCCGTTCGCCAAATCGAACATGCCGGTGATCTCGCCGGCGATGCGCAGGATCCTCGATGCGACGAAGGATGCGCCGCCGATCGATCGTGCCGTCGCCGTCCTCAGCATGGCGACCGAAGCCGATCCGCGGGCCTACAACAGCGTAAGCGAAGGCCGCGCGGCGACCGGCGCGCGCATATTGCGTCTCGCCGTCGCCACGATGATCGGCGGGGAGCCATCCGCCGATCCGCTGCACAAGCAGATCGCGCGCGCCTGGGCGCCGCAGCACAAGCACGCCGAAGACCTGATCCGCCGCGCGCTGGTCCTGATGGCCGATCACGAACTGAACTCGTCGACCTTCACCGTGCGCTGCGCGGCGTCCACCGGCATCTCGCTTTACGACGCAGTGATTGCAGGCCTCGTCGCGCTGAAGGGCCCGCGCCACGGCGGCGTGGGGCCGATGGCATCGAAGATGGTCGATACGCTGATGGCCGGCGACATCGCGGCGATCATTCGCGAACGCGTGGCGCTGGGCGAGCGCTTTCCCGGCTTCGGCCACATGGTGTACCGCGAGGGCGATCCGCGGGCGGACTCGCTGTTCCGCGCGCTGGTGAAGACGGGCATCGACAAGCGGCTCGCGGTCGAAATTCCCGAACGTATTCGCGAAGCGACCGGCGCCTTCGCCAATTGCGACTACGCGCTCGCGGTGATGCGCCGCGAACTGGACATGCCGCCCGGCAGCGAGACGACCATTTTTGCCATGTCGCGGATAGCAGGGTGGGTCGCGCATGCCACCGAGCAACTGGAGACGCGCAAGCTCATCCGGCCCCGCGCGCGCTACACCGGCCCCGCGCCGGTGAGGCGGTAGACGCCGGTTTCGCGGATCTCGCGGTCTTCCAGGTCGCGCGTCACCTGCACATTATAGAGTGCAAGCCGCTCGACTCCGGATTTGGGAAAATAGCTGCGTCCCGGATCGCCGAGCAGTGCATTCGCGCCGCTGCCCCGCAGCCACCCGAGCAGCCGCTCCGCCAGCGGCCGCTCGTAGCACATGTCGCCAACCAGGATGACGTCCCATTCGCTCCGTCCGACGAGATCATCGGTCGTCGTATCGATGACGACGTCGTTCGCCTTGGCATTGAGCGCGATGGCTGCCGCCGCGTATGCGTCGATGTCCGCCGCCAGCACCGATGCGGCGCCAGCCTTCATCGCCGCGATGCCCACAAGGCCCGATCCCGATCCGAAATCGAGGACGGATTTGCCGCGCACGGTGCCAGGGGTATCCAAAATGTAACGTGCGAGCGCTTGCCCGCCGGCCCATGCGAAGGCCCAATAGGGCGGCGGCACGCCCATCGCCTCGAGTTCCTCCTCGCTCTTGCGCCACAGGGGAACGATCTCCGTCGCGAGGTGCAGCCGGATTTCGGGAACAAGCGGCGGAGCAAGCGACTCCGTATTTGCGAGAATGAATTCGGCCGGCGTCATTTCGAGAGTTCCGATATGGACTACCCTAGCGTGGATCGGCTGCTGTCGGGAAAGATACTGGCGCTCGCTGCCGCAGCGCTGAATGGCGTGTTGCTGCTGCTCCTGTCGCTCCGCATATGGTCGCCATTCCGGTGGCTGCCGCACGTCATCCCCGGGCAGTTCGACATCAGCGTCCATGCCACGGGGCTCTGGCTGTTCCTCGCGCTTGCGCTGCTCGCGAACAATCTGGGCGTGCTGCTGCTTGGCTTCGTTGTGATCTTTCCGGCGCTCCTGGATGGCGTCGGCGTGGATGAACGCCGTGTCGGGCGGTTGCTGACGGAGAGCGCCGACATCTCCCGCCGTGCGCTCGATGCCTGCCTCGACACGCTGCACAGGGAAGCCGCAGTCGCACGCCGGCGCATCGCCATCGGGCGGAGCATCATCCTTGCCTCGGCCGTTGCGCTCGTCTTCACGTTCACCTTCGTCTGCGATGCCCTGATCCACGCGCCGCCGCGCAAGCCCTTGTTCGAATCACGGGCGCATGTGGTTGCGAACACCGCCGTCGCGGACGCGGACATCTGGCGATTCACCGCGGACCAGATCGCCGGCGCGCTGGCGCTCGACATCCCCGAACTCTACGACTTTCACTTCGGCAACCTGGACAACAACATCCACAGCCGCATATTCACGGACTTCGTCTTTGCATTCCGCGCGATACTGGGATGGGTGGCGCTGACCAGCATCATTGTCACCATACGTGACCGGCGCAGCCGACCGGACAAATAGAGCCAAACTCACGCATCCGTGTTGTCAGGTCCGCCCGGCGCCACTTTGCCGCGCGCCCGCCGCTGCTAGTCTGGAGTGGCCATTCGGGGGCGTATCATGAAAATATTTTCCTTTGCGCTTTTGGCTGCGCTGGCGATTGCCACGCCGTGCCAGGCGGTCAGCGACGGCTTTGTGCGGCAGACAATGGTCGTCGCGCCGCATGTCCATCTGATCTACCGGCCGGGCGCGATCAATGCGCCTTATGAAGGCAATTCCATCGTCATCGAGCAGTCCGACGGGTTGGTCGTCGTCGATGCCGGCGGCTCGCCGCCATCCGGCGAATACATCGTCGCGGAGATCAGGAAATTCTCGAACAAGCCGGTGAAGGACCTGATCTACACGCACTATCATGGCGACCACAATCTCGGCGCGGGCGCGTTCCTGAAGGCCTGGCCGGGTCTCAAGATCATCTCCACGGTCGCCACCAGGGCGAACATGACCGGCAAGCCGATGAACTACATCAAGACCTATGGCGCCGACTACGCGGGCGAGATCGACTATGCGAAGAAGCAGGCCGCCGATGCGTCGCTGCCCGATGCCGTGCGCGCGGGCTGGCAGCAATATGTCGACGTCGGCGACAGCATGGTGGCCGCGTACAAGGTGCTGCAGGCCTATCCGGCAACGGTCACGTTCACGGACAAATATGTGATTGCGGACAGCGCGGAGCCGGTGGAGATCGCATTCCTCGGCAAGGCGAACACCGATGGCGACGCGGTGATCTGGGTGCCGAACGAAAAGGTGCTTTGCGCCGGCGACATCGTGGTCAACCCGATGCCCTATGCGGCCGCGTCCTACCCGCAGTCGTGGATCGATGTGCTGAACAAGCTGAAGGCCTACAACTACGCTTATCTCATCCCCGGCCATGGCGAGGTGCAGACGGACACCGTCTATGTCGACAAGGTGATCGCGGCGCTGGAAGACGTGCGCGCGCAGGTGACGCCGCTTGCCAAGAAGGGTGTGAAGCTCGAGGACGTCTACAAGCAGACCGATTTCGAGAAGCTGAAGGCAAGTTTTGCGGGCGACGACAAGTGGAAGCGCCTCCTGCTCAACAGCTTCTTCCTGCACAGCATCATCAAGAACGCCTACTTCGAGGCGACTGGCCAGCCGATCGAGCAGGGCACGAGCTAACGCCTGACACTCGCAAAGATCGCGCCGACGGCAATCAGCATCGCGCCGGATGCGCGCTCGCGCCATGCCGCGAAGCGCGGATGGATGAGCCTGTTGCCCTGCGCCGCGATCCAGCCATAGCCGCCGACGATCACCGTCTCGCCCGCGGCGACGATGGCCCACAGGATGAGATATTGCGGCCAGAGCGGGCGATGCACGTCGAGGAATTGCGGCAGCAGCGCGCCGAAGAACAGCACCGTCTTGGGGTTGCCAAGCTGCGTCAACAACGCCTGCGCGTAGGGGTGGGACAGCACGCGGGGCTTCTCGTCCGGCGCATCCTTGCCCGCGCGCCAGATCGTCCAGCCTCCCAGCACAACGAGATAAAGAGCGCCCGCCCATTTCACGATCCCGAACGCGAAAGCGGACGTCGCCAGCAAGGCGCCGAGCCCTGCCGCCGAAATCAGGAGATAGATCGTATTGCCGGTTTCGATGCCGAGCACCGCCGCGAAGGCGGCGCGGAAGCCCCTGCGAAAGCCATAGGCTGAGACGAGAAGCACCGCCGGTCCGGGTGTGAAGGAATAGACCAGCTCCATTGCCACGAAGACCAGGAGCGTCCGGGTGTTCATGCCGCCTGCGCGACGGGCGCTTCGGGCTTCGAGGTCGCCATCTTCCAGATGGAGAAGTAGTTCGGCTGGATCTCCATGCGCGGGCCGTAGCCCTTCTCCAGCAGCATTCCGTGCAGCACCGGCAGGTTGTAGCAGGGCACATAGAAGAGCAGGTGATGGTCGACGTGATAGTTCACCCAGTAGGGGGCGAACAGCGCGCGCTCCCACCATGAGGCATAGGTCGTGCGGGCGTTGCGGAACACGTCGTCATTGTCCGGCACGATGGCGTGCTCGGCGATGTTGCGCACGCGCGTGATGACCTGCTGCCAGGTCAGGAGCGGCAACAGCCAGAACAGCGGATAGAAATACCAGCGCCCCAGCGCCGTCAGCAGGCCGAGCAGGATCAGGTTCGCCACGATCGGCCCGCCGAGTTTTTGGCGAAACGTCGCGAAGCGCTCGGCAAAAGGCGCCCCCGGCTTGCCGAGTGCCGCCCGGATCTGGGCGCGGCGCTGCTTGAATCCTGTCTGCCCGGTGATGTCGCGGATCAGCTTGCGGCGGAAGCTGGCGCGGGTGATCGGGAATTTCGCGGAGAGCGACAGGTCCGGATCGTCCGGCTGCTGCGTCGTGCGGTGATGCACCAGGTGATAGTGGCGATAGGGAATGGTGTCGGTGAACACCGGGAATGCGCAGAGCCACTGGCTTGCCCACTCGTTCCAGCGATGCGTCCTCATCAAGACCCCGTGCGCGCCGTCATGCATGAGAATGGCCAGGCCAAGCTGACGCGATCCAATCAGCACCACGGCGACGATGAAGGTCAGCGGATTGGGCCACAGCGCGAACAACGCCATGCACGCAGCGATCACGACCCAGGCGTGGATGACGCAAAGCGTGCCGGTCACGTCCGAGCGGGCGCGCACCGCCGCCATGTCGGCGGGCGAGAATTTCTCGGTCGGGTCGAAGCGGGTCAGCGCCATGCGGCCATTATATGCCCATCTGACAGGCTGTCACCCGCGCTGCGCCGGGTCGTAATAGAAGCGCTCT
>DATIVW010000147.1:0-4598 GCA_035465595.1 Rhizomicrobium sp.
ATGGTCCTCCGCCACCTTGCGATAGCCCGCAATCGCCAGATCCACGGCTTCTTGACCCAGCGGCGCGAAGGTTTCCCGCACGTGCTTGCCCGTGGCGTTCGCGAATATCATTTCGGTCACGTCCGTGCCGATGGTGCGGTAGCGGAAATTGGCATAGCCGGGCAGCGCGTCCACCAGCACCAGGGCGCGCACATATTGCTTCATCTCCGCCGGGCGAAGCTCGGCACGGGTGGGCATGGCGCGGGACCCGCGCTTTTGGTCCCAATAGGTTTTCAGAAAGGCGAGCGCGGGGTGTTGGGGGGAGGAAGGATCGATTTCCGAGAAGACGCCGGACAAACGCGATGACATTGTACATCCGTTGACAAATCAGTGCCGACCATCGTTGCGAGCAACGCACGAAGGTCAATACACGCGGGCGGAATTCCCCCATGCAATTATCGACCGCGTTGCTACTAGCGGCTGTAGCGTGTCAATCGCGCAACAGCCGAGGGTGCGGCCTGCGGCCTTTCCGGGAGCCGTCTTTTTTCGACTAAGGGGGTTGGGTAAGTGTCGGGTCCGGAGTTCGGGGGAGCAAGCCGATGCGGGGCAAAATCGTCGCCGTTATCATGGTCGTCTGCGGACTAGGCGCGGCGCTGCCAGCCAGGGCAGAGAGCGTTCACGAGTACCTGGCCAAATGCCCCAAATACGTCCCGAGCTCAGATGAATGCCTCGGCCCCATCGCCAACGCGATCGCCTGGGACATGGCATCTGGGAGCCATATCACGGCATGCATTTCGTCCGAGAGCGACGCGGACCAGGAACAGTTGTTTGTTGCAGTCCGAGCTTGGCTCAAGGCACATCCCGAACTTGATTCCGACCAATCGAACGACGCGGCGCTCAAAGCGATGAATGGATTGTATCATTGCCGTCGCGGACGCACGGCCTCCTAGCGAAACTCACCAGCGCAGGAACCGCGATCCAAGAAGCGCGCCCAGCCCAGTGACGAAGCCGATGGCGAGCGTGTACCAGGTGGCGACGAAGAGCGGGGAATCGTCGACGCAGTGCGCGGCATAAAACGCGGCGCCGATTCCGCCGGCGATGAGCCCGGCGACAGCGCCGGCGCGCGCGGGATTTTCCGGCGCACCATTGCGGAAGGCCCACAGCAGCAGCGCCAGCGGTCCCAGCGCGAACAGCGGGACCATCGTGGTGCAGAAGCGCATGTTGTGGCCGATCAGCCGCGGCATCCACTGGCTTTGCGGAACGCTGTAGAGCTCAAGCGCGACGGCGACAACGAGCAGCACCGGCGCGGTCAGCAGCAGCTTGCGCATCCGGCTGCGGTGGACTTCCGGTCGCGACATGTCGCGGGCGACCAGAAACGCGCTCGCGGCGAGCGCGAGAGTGACCACGAACTTGAAGTCGAAGCGCATGGTGTGGAGCGCCTGCATGAAATCGGGACGCGGCCCCAGCGTCGCCAGGAAGGCGACGCATGCGATCAGCGCGCCGCCGCCGGCGGCGGCGAGGAATGCGCGGCGCAGGCCGGTCTGCTGGCCGGGCGCATCGGCGGCGAGCGTGGCGATCAGATCGTCGGTTTTCATGCCTCGCCTCCTTCCCGGTAAAGCTCGGCCAGCTTCTTGAGGCCGCGATGGAAGGCGACGCGCACCGCCCCTTCGCTCATGCCCAGCTTCGCCGCGGTGTCCTTGATGCTGTGCCCGTCGAGCGAGATGGAAGACACGACCGTCTGCTGTTTGCCGTCGAGCCGCGAGACCAGCTTGTTCAGTTCGCTGGCCGAGCTTTCCGGTTCCGGCGTCGCGTCGGGAAGCACCTCGATCAAGCCTTCGATCGGCACTTCGCCGCGGCGGCCGCGCCGGCGCATCACATCGATCAGCTTGTGGCGTGCGATCGCGTTCAGCCAGGGTAGGAATGGCTGGTCCTGCATCCAGGTCTGGCGTTTCAGATGGATCGCCAACAAAATCTCCTGCACCACATCCTCGGCGTCGGCATTGCCGATGCCCGACCGCAACAAGCCATTGACCGCGAATTTGCGCAGCCGCGGCGCGATGGCTTCCAGAAGCCGGCGATAGGCTGCGGCGTCACCCGCCAGCCCTGCCCGCATCAGGTCCGCCCAAGCCCCTTCCGGCGAAGAAGCACCGGCGCCGTCAGGTTTGTTCGCTGGAGCCATGGCTTTCGTTACAGCGATTTCAGCCGCTGTTCCACCGGCGGGGCGTCACGCCCGGTCAATGATGGCGGCGGTGGCGGCGATGGACCGGCTCGGCCGTGGTCGGAGGCAAGGCGTCGGAGGCTTGCGGCGTGGCGTTGGTGAGCGCCCAGGCGACAATGTCATTGACCGACTGACCCGTCGCATCGTTGAACGCGGCGACCACGGCCGGAACGCTGTTCACGCTCGCCTTCACTTCACGGCGTGCATCGTAGCTTGCGATCACGTCGTGACGGGTGGCGGTGATGAGCTTGGCGCTGAGATCGACCACGATGGTCGGGATGCCGTTTTCGCTGTCGTAGTGCGCGCTGAAATCGCGGATCTCGGTCATCACCAGGATATCCGCGCGCACGCCGGCCGAGCCCCGGCCCACGGCCTTGATCTTCCCGCTTTTCTCAAACGCTTCGACGATGAGGCCCTGTAGGATGTCCGGCGTCTGGTCGGGCCAGGCCGCGTCGGCGTAGTAGTCCATCGTCTGGCCCCGGGTCAGCGAAAGCCGCTTGCTGTCGAAGACCGCAGGCGACACCGGCGCGGTGACGCCGAACTGCCACTGCACCGTCGGCGCGTTGGCGACCGGACCGAACGCCGGATGCAACACGTAGATCTGCAGCGGCGCCGAGGTCGGACCCAAGAGGCTGCCGCATGCGGACAACGCGACAGTGGAGACGATGACGAGCGCCGCGCGGCGCGAGAGTCGGAAGAGCGTGGTCATTGGGGGGTGTATCCTTTGCGGCGGTCGCCAAAGAGAAGCTTGGTCGGCTCGCGTTCGAGGCCGTTGGAGAGCTTGGTGAGGCTGGATGCCAGGGTGCGCACCTGCTCGGAGAGCTGCCCGAGATCGGCGCCGTTGACGGCGCTGTCGGCATCGTCCGCGAGGCGGTTGATCTTGTTCACGGTGACGCGCGCATCGCCCAGCGTCGTGTGCAGGTCGGCGAGATCGACATTCAGCTTGTCGGTGCCCACCGCAACATTGCGCAGCGTCTTGTCGATGTCGTCGGACCGCTGCGCCACCGTGTCTGTCGTTTTCCTGAGATCGGCGATGATGCCGGAGATGTTCTTGACGTTCTTGTCGTCGAGCACCTTGGAAAGCTGGTCGGCGATATGGTTGAGCTTGGCGACGAGCTGCGGCGCCGACTGTTCCAGCTGCTGCAAGGTCGACTGCTTGGACTGGATCACCGGATATTCACCGAACATGTGACGCTCCAGCACCGGAGTATTCTTGGATCCACCGTCGATCTCCACATAGGAGCCGCCGGTGAGCCCTTCGCTGGCGATGGACGCGATGGAATCGCTGTGGATCTTGAGGGTGGGATCGACCTGCAAGTCGACGACCACACGCTTGGGATCGTTGGGATCGAAGGTCAGCTTGCTGACATGGCCGACATTGATGCCGTTGTAGCGGACGATCGTGCCGTCGCCGAGGCCGGTAACGGCACCGGAGAAATAGGTGCGGTAGTAGGCGTACTCGGCAGAATATTGCGCGCCGGCCAGCCACAACAGCGCCACCACAAATCCCAGGACGCAGGCGAGCACGAACGCGCCGACCGCGACGTAATTGGCTTTGGTTTCCATCTCTTCTTACCCCTCTCCTCAGGAGTCCAGCGCCGCGCGTCCGCGCGGGCCGGCAAAATATTCGTGAATCCAGGGATCCTTGTCCTGCAACAGCTCCGGAATGGTCCCCACCTTGATCTTCTTGTTCACCAGGACCGCAATGCGGTCGGTGGTGGCGCGCAACGTGTCGATATCGTGGGTGACCATGAACACGGTCAGGCCCAGGCTCTTCTGCAGGTCGCCGACGAGCTGGTCGAACTGCGACGCCGAGATCGGGTCCAGCCCCGCGGTCGGTTCGTCGAGAAACAGGATTTCCGGATCGAGCGACAGCGCGCGTGCAAGGCCGGCGCGCTTCTTCATGCCGCCGGAAAGCTCGGACGGATATTTGCGCGCCGCGTCTTCCGGCAACCCGACCAGCGACAGCTTCATCGCCGCCAGCTCGTCCATCAGCGACTGGGGCATGTGCGTCCAGCGGCGCATCGGCACCTGGATGTTCTGCGCCACGGTCATGGAGGAGAATAGCGCGCCTTCCTGGAAGAGCACGCCCCAATGCAGCTGCAGTCCGCGCATCTCGTCGGGCGCAAGGCCCACCGTTTCCTGCCCGAAAACCTTGATGCTGCCCGATAGCGGCCGGTTGAGACCGACGATGGAGCGCAGCAGAACCGATTTGCCCGTGCCCGATCCGCCGACCACGCCGAGCACTTCGCCGCGCTTTACGTCGAGGTCGATGTGATCGTGGATGATCTTGCCGCCGAAGCCGTTGACGAGGCCGCGCACGCGGATGACCACGTCGTCCTTCTTGCCGGACTTGATGCTGGCCGCCTGCCCCGGTTTCATGCCCGCCGCGCTCATATGC
>DATIVW010000148.1:0-32614 GCA_035465595.1 Rhizomicrobium sp.
GCCAGAACCGGCGAGCCTTCGCTCTTCTCCGCCGCCGCCTCGCCCATGTGGAACGCCTCTTGAAGGAAACCCGCCGAATGGCGGGGATTGTTAACGGATGGCACTTGGCTTGCCGAGCCGGATTGCGTGGATATTAGCCCGCTTCCGCCTCTGGAACCTGACTACGCCCCTGCCCGGCATGGATACCGGGGTGCGCCGCATTGGCACAGGCCTGTTTCTCCATGGGGCGAGCCTGTATAAGGCGCGCGCCGCGCGCGGCCGCATGTTTTCGTTGAGCCGGTTTCACCGGGACGCCGACACTGCGCAAACCACTTTATTGTACCCAGGGATCGAACGGAACCTCGCCATGACGGTCACGCTTTCGGTTGTCGTGCCGGTCAAGGACGAGGCCGAAAACGTCGCGCATCTGGCGCTGGAGATTCTGCGCGCCGTCGGCACCGAAGCGGAGATCATCTTCGTCGATGACGGCTCGCAGGATAACACCGCCGAAGTCCTCAAGGCGCTCAAGGCCGAAATCCCCTCGCTGCGCGCGATCGCGCATGGCCGCAATATCGGACAAAGCCGCGCCGTTCGCACGGGCGTTCGCGCCGCGCGAGGTGAATTCATCGCAACCTTGGACGGCGACGGACAGAACGATCCGGCCGACATTCCGCGGCTGATGCACGCGTTGCAGAACGCGCCGGCGGCGGCGCGCGTGGGCATGGTTTCGGGCGTGCGCCAGCACCGCAAGGACGACGCCAACAAGCGCTATGCCTCCGGCTTCGCAAACTGGTTCCGCAACGCGATGCTGCACGACGGCGCGACCGATTCCGGATGCGGGCTGAAGGTGTTCCGGCGCGATGCGTTTCTCGCCCTGCCCTATTTCGACAACATGCACCGCTTCCTGATCGCGCTGATGCAGCGCGAGGGATATGTGGTGGAATACGAGCCGGTGGAGCACCGCCCACGCGTGCACGGCAGGTCGAAATACAAGAATCTGAGCCGCGCGCTGGTGGGCTTCTTCGACACCTTCGGCGTTCGCTGGCTGCAGCACCGCTTCAAGGGCGCGGTCGAGCCCAGGGAAATCTGAGGCCACCCCAATTTACCATACCGTCACGGAGGCGTCGCTCCCGCGCCCCTTTTCCGCCCCAATATGATACAAGGCTGATCACGTATTGGGTTCACCCCGGGGGAGATTGCCGATGTTCCGCCTATTTCCACTGCTTGTCATTCCGCTCGTCGTCTACAACCTTTTTGCGCTCGGTGGCGGCATTATCGGCCACTACGACATACAGGATCTGTTGAGCCTCAATCATTCCGTGACGATCCGGATGTTCTCGGGCGATGCGTGGAAAATCAGCTTCGGCGACCTGCTGGTGCTTGTCTCGCTGATGCTTCTCTTCGTGGAAGTGATCAAGGCGACACGCACGACCGCCAATGAGATCATCAATCACGGCCTTTCGATGCTGACCTTTGTGGTCGCGCTGATCGAGTTCATCGCCGTCAAGGGCTTCGCGACCTCGCCGTTCTTCTTCATCATGATGATGACGCTGTTCGACGTGATCGCCGGCTATACGATTTCCATCGTCGCGGCGGAACACGACTTGGGCCTGGGCCGCGCCGGCACCGACTGAGGCGCGGCGGCAATCCGGCTATCGGCGGGCGGGGCGCGAGCCTCGCCCGCTTGGTTTTGGGCGGCTCTGCGGGCCCGCTTGCCCCCCGGCGTCCGAGGCTATATTCCCGCTGGCCCAGACGGACAGGTGGCCGAGTGGTTTAAGGCGCACGCCTGGAAAGTGTGTAACGGTTAATAGCCGTTCGAGGGTTCGAATCCCTCCCTGTCCGCCAGCCTTCGCTCGCGAGACGCGTGAAGGCGCATCCGCCGAAGCCCAAGGGGCGGAGGCGGACTGGCTGCCGCGAGCTTCGGCTGGCAAGCCACCATTTCCCCATTGGACATTCGCGCACTCTGCGGCGAATCTAGACGCGCGTTCTCCAGCCGTTGAGCTTTCTCATGGCCACAAGCCTTGCCGACCTGTCCAACATCCGTTCCCGCGAAATGTTCGAGGAATTCTCGAACATCGAGTTCCGGGATGTGTGGCGCAAGGACGACAAGCAGGCCGAGGCCGACGTGATCGGGCTCTGGCAGCGCTTGGGCGTCCTGCCCAAGGGCGTCGATCCGCGCCAGCGGGCCAAGGAGATCTGCGTGCTCGCCTATGAGAACGGCGCGCTCGTCGCCGTGACGACCGTGACGCTGGACATGCTGCAGGTCGTTCGCACCAAGATGGCCTTCTTCCGCGCGCTGGTGGACAGCGAGTACCGCTCGCAGAAGGTGCTCGTGCCGCTCACCTACGCGATGCACCAGGCGATGGAGCGTTACGCGATCGCGCATCCGGACCTGAAGATCGGCGGCACGGCGGCGGTGGTTTCAGCACCCAACACGATCTACAAGCCCGTCGGCTCGGCGGAGATGATCCTCGTCGGCTATACCACGCGCAACGAACCGGTGCTGTTGCGCTGGTTCGATCACTATCGCTTCTAGACGGCGCTATTCGGCGGCGATGGCGGCCTGGTCGGTGTTGGCGGGCTTCACCGCGTGCGCCCTGGAAAACGTCATCGTGCCGTCATCCACCTTGCTGTAGCGCAGGGTCAGGATGTCGAGCGCGTAGTTCTGATCCAGCTTCCACGGCTTCTTGGTGCCCTGCCTGGGCAGGATTTCCAGCGCGCGCTGCACGTAGCCGGACGAGAAATCCAGCCACGGGGCTTCCTCCACCGAGGCGTCGCGCCGCGGCATGGCGATCTGCACCTGCTTGCGGTCCATGTAGTTGAGGAGCCGCGTGACGTATTCGCAGGTCAGATCGCATTTCAGCGTCCATGAGGCGTTTGTGTAGCCGAAGCAGGATGCGAGGTTGGGCACGTCGCTGTACATCATGCCCTTGTAGCTCATCGCCTTGGAGAGATTGCGCGCCTCGCCATCGACGGTCACCTGCATGCCGCCTAGCATCTCGAGCTTGAGGCCCGTCGCGGTGACGATGATGTCCGCGTCCAGCTCCCTGCCCGATTTGAGCTTGATGCCGCCCGGCGTGAACGTCTCGATGTGATCGGTGACGACGGACGTCTTGCCGTCCTTGATCGACTGGAAAAAGTCGCTATCCGGCACCAGGCAGAGGCGCTGGTCCCACGGATTGTAGTAAGGCGTGAAATGGGTCTTCACGTCATAATCCGCCGGCAGCTCCTTCTTCACCATTCCGATGAGATAGTCCTTCACCTTCTCCGGCTTCTTGCGCGAGAGGTTGAAGAAATACATCCCGAAAAGAACGTTGCGCCAGCGGATGAGCTGGTAGGCCAGCATCGAAGGCAGATGCGCGCGCATCCAGTTGGCGATCTTGTCCTCGGCTGGGGCGGAGACCATGTAGGTCGGCGAACGCTGCAGCATGGTGACATGCGCGGCGGACTTCGCCATCTCCGGAACGACCGTGACGGCGGTGGCGCCGCTGCCGATGACGACGACCTTCTTGCCCGCGTAATCGAGATCATCGGGCCATTTCTGCGGATGGACGATGCGGCCCTTGAAGGTTTCGCGGCCCGGAAACTCCGGATCATGGCCGCCGGAATAGGCGTAATAGCCGCTGCACATGAAGAGGAAGTTGCAGGTGAAGCGGGCGATCTGCTTTTGTGCACCAACCTCGGCTTCCACCGTCCAGCGCGCGGTGGCGCTGTCCCACGCTGCGCGCTTCACCATGTGGTGGTAGCGGATGTTCTTGTCGATCCCGTTCTCGGACGCCGTCTCGCGCACATATTTGCGTATGGACGGGCCGTCGGCGATCGCCTTGGCTTCTTTCCAGGGTTTGAAGTTGTAGCCGAGGGTGAACATGTCGCTGTCCGAGCGGATGCCGGGATAGCGGAACAAATCCCACGTGCCGCCGATGGCGTCGCGGCCTTCGAGGATGACGTAGTTCTTCTGGGGCGCCTCGGTCTTGAGATGATAGGCCGCCCCGATGCCCGACAAGCCGGCGCCCACGATCACGACGTCGAAATGTTCCATATGCTATTCCACCCTGATTTTTCCGGATCGTGTCATAAGCAGTTCGGACTGACAAGTTGTCAGTTCTGGACCTCGCGCCCACCCAAGGATTGGCTGGATTTTCCGCCCGTCCCGGTTCATGGCTTGGCCGCACTCATTGGGGCACCACCATGCGACTCGGCCTTCCGATTTTCGTCCTCGCCTTAGCCGCCACCCTCAGCCTTGCGGGCTGCGGCCAGAAGAAAGAAGAAACGACTATGTCCTACGACCAGAGCGCCACGTCCAACGCGAAGTACCTCGCCGACAACAAAGCCAAGGAAGGTGTGAAGACGACCGCCAACGGCCTGCAGTATCGCGTGATCAAATCGGGCAGCGGCAAGGGCGTGACCAGCGGCGCGGACATGGTGACCGTCACCTACAAGGGCTGGACCATCGACGGCAAAGTCTTCGACCAGACGCCGCCGGGCCAGACCGCGACCTTTCCCGCCGGCCGCCTCATTCCCGGATGGGTCGAAGCGCTGCGCATGATGCATGAGGGCGACGAGTGGCAGCTCGTGATCCCCGCCGACCTTGGCTATGGCGCGCAGGGCGCCGGCGATGCGATTGGCCCGAACCAGACGCTGGTGTTCGACATGACGCTGGTCTCCGTCCAGCCGACGCCTCCGCCGGGACAATGACGCAGACGCTCGACATCGGCGGCGTGCATATACCCGGTCGCGTTCTGATCGCGCCGATGACGGGCGTGTCGGATTTGCCTTTCCGGCGCGCGGCTTCCCGTCTTGGCGCGGCGTATGTCGCGACCGAGATGGTGGCGTGCGATGCGTTCGCGCGCGGACGGCCCGACGTCGTGCGCCGCGCGGCCGTGGGTGACGGCCTGCCGCTGATGGTGATCCAGCTTGTCGGCCGCGAGCCGCACTGGGTCGCCGCCGGTGCGAAGCTGGCGGAACAGGCGGGCGCGGACATCATCGACTTCAACATGGGCTGCCCGGCGAAAGAGGTGACGGGCGCGTTGTCGGGCTCGGCCTTGATGCGCGAGCCGGAACTGGCACTGCGCCTGATCGAAGCGGCGGTGAACGCCACGTCGCGGCCCGTCACGTTGAAGATGCGGCTCGGCTGGGATGACCAGTCGCGCAATGCGCCGGAGATTGCGGCGGCTGCCGAACGCGCCGGCGTGAAGGCCATCACCGTGCATGGCCGCACGCGCTGCCAATTCTACAAGGGCATCGCCGACTGGAAGGCGATTGCCGATGTGAAGTCGGCGGTGTCCGTTCCGGTGATCGTCAACGGCGACATCGTGGACGCCGCGAGCGCCCGTGCGGCGCTGAAACAATCGGGCGCCAATGCGGTGATGATCGGCCGCGGCGCATATGGCAGGCCGTGGATTGCGTCCGCCATCGAGAACGCGATCCTGAGCGGCGGCGACGTCATGGAACCCGACATGGACGCGCGCCTTGCCATCGTCCTGGAGCATATGCGCGACAGCATCGGCTTCTACGGCGAGCTGCACGGCCTCAAGATCTTCCGCAAGCATCTGGGCTGGTACCTCGAGAACGCGCCGGTGCCTGTCGCAGCGGCGGAGCGCCGCGCGGCGCGCGCGCAACTTTGCCGGATGACGAGCGCGAAAGAGGTTGAAGTGGCGCTGGCCGAACTGTGGTTGCGCAACTCGCTCAAGCTGGCCGCTTAGCGCTCCAGCTCTTCCCGCAGCATCTCCAGTTCCAGCCAGCGTTCTTCCGAAGCCGACAATTCCGCCTGGGCTTTTTCCAGCTTCGCGGAGACATCTGCGAACGTCTTCGGATCTCGCGCATACAACTGCGGATCGGCCAGCGTTTCATGCAGCGCGGCGATCTCCTTCTCCAGCGCCGTCATCCGCGCGGGCAAGGTTTCCAGTGCGTGCTTGTCCCTGAACGTCATCTTCGGCGAGGACGGATTGCGTTCGCGCGGCTTGGCTTCGCCCTTCGTCGCCTTCGCCACTTCGCGCGCCTGCACGCCGTGGCCGCGCTGGGCGATCATGTCGCTGTAGCCGCCGGCATATTCCACGAAGCGCCCGTTTCCCTCCGCGAACAGGACCGACGTCGCCACGCGATCCAGGAAGTCGCGGTCGTGGCTCACCACCAGCACGGTGCCGGGATAGTTGGCTATCATCTCTTCCAGGAGATCGAGTGTTTCCAGGTCCAGGTCGTTGGTCGGCTCGTCCAGCACCAGCAGGTTCGACGGCGCCGCCAGCACCCGCGCCAGCAGCAGCCGCGCGCGCTCGCCGCCCGAGAGCACCTTCACCGGCGAACGCGCCTGCGCCGGTGTGAAGAGAAAGTCTTTCAGATAGCTCGTCACATGGCGCGGCTCACCGCCAACAAACACCGTGTCGCTCGATCCGCCGGTGAGCACGGCGCTCACCATCGTTTCCGGTTCCAGCGTGACGCGGTTCTGGTCCAGCGCCGCCATCACCACATTGGTGCCGATCTTCACATTGCCGGTGTCCGGCTTCAGCGTGCCGATGAGCATGTTGAGCAGCGTGGTCTTGCCCGCGCCATTGGCGCCCACGATGCCGACGCGATTGCCGCGGTGGATGCGGACCGAGAAGTTCTCCACCACCGCGCGGTCGCCGAAGGATTTTGAGATGCCCTTCGCGTCGATGACGCGCGTGCCGCCTTCTTCGGCTTCGCTCACCGTCAGCTTCACCTGCCCGGCCACGCGCAACTGCTCGCGGCGGCCGTGGCGCAGCGCGTGCAGATCGGCCATGCGCTTGACGTTGCGCTTGCGCCGCGCGCTCACGCCATAGCGCACCCAGTCCTCTTCCATCGCGATCTTGCGGTCGAGCTTGTGGCGCTCGATCTCTTCCTGCTCGAGCACCTCGTCGCGCCAGCCTTCGAAGGACTTGAAGCCGCGTTCCAGCCGCCGCGTCTGCCCGCGGTCGAGCCACACCGTCGCGCGCGACAGGTCTTCGAGAAAGCGGCGGTCATGGCTGATGAGCACCAGCGCGCCGCGCGAGGCCTGCAGTTCGCCGTCCAGCCATTCGATGGCGGGCAGATCGAGATGATTGGTCGGCTCGTCCAGAAGAAGGATGTCCGGCTCCGGCGCCAGAGCGCGCGCCAGCGCCGTGCGGCGCGCTTCGCCGCCCGAAAGCGTGGCGGGATCTTCAGCGCCGGTCAGCCCCAGCTTGCCGAGCAGATAATAGGTACGGTTGGTGTCGTAGCCCTCGCCCAGTCCGGCCTCGACATAGTCCCGCGTGGTGGCAAAGCCGGCCAGGTTCGGTTCCTGCGGCAGATAGCGGACCACCGCGCCCGGCTGCGCGAAACGCGTGCCGTCGTCCGGCTCGATCAATCCGGCAGCGATCTTGAGCAGCGTGGATTTGCCCGAACCGTTGCGCCCGACAAGACACAACCGCTCGCCCGCGCTGACAGAAAGCTCCGCGCCATCCAGCAGCTGTGTGTTGCCGAAGCGGAGCTTGATGTTCTGCAGGGTGAGAAGCGGGGCGGCCATCGGGGCCGGTTCTTATGTCAGGCGCGCCGCGCGGGCAACCGCTCAGAAATTCCGCACGATCTCGTCGATGTTCCGGAAACTGTGACGCGCCAGCGGCTCCAGGTCGCGGATGATGTTTGGAAGCTGTTCCGCCGTTTCCATGATGAATTCATAGCCGCTGTCGCGCCCCTCGCGCAGGGTGGCGATCCGCGCCTCCAGGTCGGGCCGCGGAATGGCACCGGCGTCGCGCAGCTGGTCCTGGCAGCGCTGGATCTCGTCGGTGGCATCGAACACGCCCTCGATCGGCATGGTGATGCGGATGATCAGCGTCTGGATGCGCGCGCGCAGGTCCGAATGGCGCAGATCGAACAGGGACTCGCGGTTGCGGTCGTAGATGTCGATTTCCTTGCGCGCGGATTTGAGCATGCGCAGCGTGATCGGGCCGAACGGATCGCCCCGGCCATGGGTGTTGTGGACGTGATAGAGGATGATCTGGAACGTCGTCAGCAACTCGCCGAAAAACAGCGCCGCGTTGCGCTCCCGTCGGCGATGTTCGACATAGCGCTCCATCTGGGTGGCCACGAAGCCGCCCATGGTGGCCAGTACGGCGCCCAGCACCACCGCCCAGACGGCGCTCTGGTTTCCTGCAGCGTCGAAAATTTCGCCGGTCATGCCCCGCTCCGATTTCGGCGCATCCACTATTGCACACTCCGTTGCGTCAGGCGCTATTGTCGGAGCGCCGGAAAGAAAACAGGTGCGCCATGCGGGTTTGGGAACTCAACGCCGTCGGTATCGACAATCTGAAGCTCGTCGAGAAACCGGAGCCCAAACCGGGACCGGGCCAGATCGTCGTGGCGATGATGGCCGCATCCCTCAACTATCGCGACCTGCTGCACGTCAAGATGGGCGGCACGCCGCTGCCGCTGATCCCGTTCTCGGACGGCGCGGGCGTTGTCGAGGCCGTCGGCAGCGGCGTCACCCGCGTGAAGGCAGGCGACCGGGTGTGCCCGACCTTCTTCCAAAGCTGGATCGACGGGCCCGTCAGGGCGGAATCGCGCAATCTTGCGCTGGGCGGATCGGTGCCCGGCGTGTTGCAGGAGAAGATGCTGATCGACGCGGAAGGCGTCATCGTGTTTCCGGATCACCTGAGCTTCGAGGAAGCGGCGACACTGCCTTGCGCGGGACTTACCGCGTGGCGCGCGATCGCGGTGGAAGCGCCCATCGACGCGAACAGCACCGTTCTGGTTCAGGGGACCGGAGGCGTCTCCATCTTCGCGCTGCAATTCGCCAAGGCCATGGGCGCGAAGGCGATCGTCACGTCGAGCAGCGACGAGAAACTGGCGCGGGCCAAGAAACTCGGCGCCGATCATCTCATCAACTACAAGACGACGCCCGAATGGGGGAAGAAGGCGCTGGAGCTGACGAACGGCCGGGGCGCGGACGTCGTCGTCGAAGTCGGCGGCGAGAACACGCTGGGCAAGTCGCTGGAAGCGGTGCGTGTGGGCGGCAGCATCGTCGTGATTGGCGTGCTGGGCGGTTTCATGAACAACATCTTCATTCCCGCGCTGTTCGGCAAGAACGCCAAACTCGTCGGCATTTCCGTCGGCAGCCGCGAGCAATTCGCGGGCATGAACAAGGCCATCGGCGGCTGGAAGCTTCACCCCGTCATCGACAGGACATTCGCGTTCACGCAGGTGCCCGAGGCGCTGCGTGCGATGGAAGCCGCAGGCCATTTCGGCAAGATCTGCGTGACGTTCTGATCAGGCCTTCGGACAATCGAGCCTGCGGTTGGCGAAGCGGCACACCTTCTCGATCGTGCCATCCACCTTGTGGACGTCAATCCGCCAGCCACCGTGCACGCGCGTCAGCATCAGGAAACCGAAGCCGCCGATGGAAATGCCGTCCTTCACGCGCGTGCCGCTGAGATTGAGGCCCGAAAGATCGGTGGGCGCCGCATCCAGCGCATCGCCGCCGAAGCCCGCGATCAATTGCGGCGGAATGGCCCTGTCGTCGTAGTTCAGCGCCTCGAAGGTATGGATGTGCCCCGCGAGCATCAGCGACGTTCTTGCGAGCAGGCTGGTGCTTGGCAGTGTTGCGATCAGCGTGCGGTTGCCGCCCATGCCGGCGCCATAGAGCGTCACAGCGCCCCAAATCGGCCGGTGTGCCACAAGCCAGAGCGGTGTCTTCTCTTTGGCCAATGCATTGAAGTCCGCCTCATATTCCGTGCGCACGTCGGTATCGATGGTAGTATCCGGCGCATCGGTGTTGTCCATCACCGCAAGATTCACATCGCCCAGCGGCACGGTGTAGAGCGGGATATGTTCCATGCAGCCCGCAACGGGGTTCAAGGCATTGGGTCCGAGAAGACGCAGCCATCCCGGACCGGCGCGCTGGCAATCTTCGTGATTGCCGCGCACGATCACCCATGGCGCCACGGCGAGAAGCGGCGCGGCCGGGGCGAAAAAATCCGCGTCCCAGGACGGCCAGTTGTCGCCATGCGGCGTGCCTTCGCAGCGCTTGTCGCCGTCGGGGCATGCGGACTCGCGATAGAGATAATCGCCGACATGGATGACAAGATCGGGCTTCAGCTTCGCCGCCTGCGCCGCGATCTGCGGGAACGGCCACTTGGCGGGATCGTTGCAATCCTGGATCGCCCCACCCTTGATGCGGCAGCCGGTGTCGCCGAACACCATGATGCGGAGCGGATTGGCGACGGGCAGGGGCAGATCGGCAACGCGCTGGCTATTCGCGCCGACCATGCGATCCAGCGGCTCCAGCACCGAGACCTTCCGCGCGCCCAACGGGATCGGCAGCGCACAAACGCGCAAAGGAAAATCGCCGTTGGGCGCGGCGCGCTCCTGCATCGTGGTCTGGCTGCCGTCGATGGACAGACGCGGGCATTCGCTCCATTTCGTGACGACACGCGCTTCCACGCCGCCGCCCGGCGCGTACTGCACCCAGGCGGCGACATTGTCGCGGTCCTGTGCCGGCGCCGGCGTCGCGATCAACGCCGCAACGATTGCCACAACAGTCAGACGCATGACGCATCCTCTTAAGGAATGAGCAGGACGCGACCGACGGCCTTGCGGCTTTCGATGTATTCATGCGCTGCCGCGGCTTCCTTCAGCGGGAAGGTTCTGTCGATGACGACTTTCAGGTCGCCCTTCGCCACGTCGTTGATGAGGCGCTGGATGTTGTCATGCGCGCGATCCGTGGCGATTTCCGCGCCGAGGAACACGCCGGTCAGCGAGCGGTTGCCCGCCATCAGCGATGACACATCGACCTTCATCGGATTGCGCCCGGCCTGCCCCACCAGCGAGATGCGTCCGCGATAGCCAAGGCATGCGATGGAGGTCTGCAAGGTGGAGCCCACCGGATCGACCACCACGTCCACGCCGCTGCCGGTGATCTTCATCACCGCCTGCACCACGTCTTCGCTGGCGTAATTGATGCCGTGATCGAGGCCGAGCGGCTTGAGCTTCTCAAGGCGCTCGTTGCTCGACGCCGTCGCCAGCACGCGCGCGCCGGCGCGCTTGGCAAGCTGGATCGCCGCCACGCCGACACCGCTGGCGCCAGCCTGGATGAGAACCGTTTCGCCCTTCTTGAGGCGGCCGAATTCGAACAGGCAGTCATCCGCCGTACCGAACGGCACCGGCACCACCGCGCCCTGCTTCACATCCATGCCCGGCGGGAGCGGCCACGCCACCCGCGCCGGCACCGCGCGCAATTCCGCATGCGAGCCATAGGCGTTGGTGGTCGCGACCTTCTGTCCGACCTTCAGGCCGGTGACGCCCTCGCCCACCTCAATGATCTCGCCCGCTGCCTGATAGCCGACGACGTGCGGCTTGCTCATCAGCGCGCCCTGCAGGCGGTTCAGCGTGTCACCCCCCTCGATGGCGATGGCTTTAACGCGGATCAGCACGCCGCCCGGAAACACTTTCGCGTCGGGCACCTCTTCGTATTTCAAAACAGACGGCGGACCGTTCTCGTAGTAGACGGCGGCTTTCATGGCATCCCCTCGGTTGCGATTTCTATTGCGCGGCAGTCTGCGCCAGCGCCGCGCGCAGGAGAAGGCGGTAAAACCTATCCGCAATCGTCATGGGGTTATCCAGACCCATGCGCTGCAAGGCATCGGCGCCGCCGGGGACGTCGGCGGCGAACAGGCCCGACAGCATCAGGCCGGCAAGCTGCGATCGCGAGGATGTTTTCAAAACGTCGAGCGCTGGCAGCAATCGCTGTTCGGCGGGCGTGAAGTCGGTACCGAAGGGGAAATGCGGAAGCAGGCCGCGGTCCGCCAGCGGCCTCAGCAAGCGCGTAATTTTTTCCGGCGTGTTGTCGCGATACCGGGCGGGGATTTCATAACCGCGCGGCAGCTTGCCCGCGTCCTTCGCGGCGCGCATGAGCTCCGGCTGGAAACGGGAATCCGCAATCGAGAGCATGGCCGCGATCACATCCTGGTCCGATCTGCCGCGCAGATCGGCAACGCCATATTCTGTGACGACGATGTCGCGCAGATGACGCGGAATCGTCTCGTGGCCGTAACTCCAGCGGATGTTCGATGCGATCCTGCCGCCGGACGTGCGCGTCGCGTCCAGCGTGATGATCGATCGCGCGTCGGACAGCGCGAAAGCCTGCTCGACGAAATTGTACTGCCCACCGACGCCGCTCACGACGCGGCCATCCTCAAGGCCGTCGGAAATGACCGCGCCCATCAGCGTCGCCATCATGGCGCTGTTGACGAAGCGGGCGCCGGTGCGCGCGGCGCGCTTCTTCTCTTCGCCGCCGTAAAGCTGATTGGTGAACGACACCGCCGTCATCTGGATCTTGCGAAGCTGCTCCGGCGGCATCTCGCGCAGGCGGCGATAGAAATCCTTCGGCCCCACGAAGAAGCCGCCATGCACCAGAACGCCGTCGACTTCGCGTTTCAGGACGCCCGCATCCATCAGCGCGAGGAATGAGTCGACCAGCATTTCGGTCGAGGCATAGAGGCCGATGGCGAAAGGCGATTGCTGAAGGAACGCCGGATTGGTTTCGTCCGGCGCCAGCGCGCGCACCGCTTCACGGAAGGCCGCGTTCTCCCTGTGGCGCAGGATCAACGCATGCGCGGCGGCATCGCCTTCCTGGCCGATCCCGATCTGGAGCGTACCTCCATCGGGCACCAGCCGCGCGACATGCAAACCCGCCGCATGCTCGGCGAGATCGATCGGTTCCTTCGGCGGCGCGAACAATGGAAAGTCATAAGCCGGCGCGTCGAGGATGGCGTGGAATTCCTCGGCACCGATTTCGCCGTCGCCCGGCATGAACGGAAGCTCCGAGCTCACCTGCCCTACGAGCAGGAAGTTCGCGCGCCCCTCCCGCCGCGCCTTCAGCAGGTCGACCATGATGTCGGGGCTGCAGGACAGGCTGTAGCGGTCGCCGCGCCTGGCCACGAGTTGCGCTGCGACATTCACGTTCATGCCGAGAATGTAGCGAAGCGCGTGGGTGTAGTTCGCCGAGATATAGTTCTGCTGCGCGACCGGATTGTTCAGCCAGCGCCCGGCCAGAAAGAAGAACTCGCTGACCTCGACGTTCGGCGGCAATGTTCGCGCCCGCAGCGCCTGCGCATAGGCAAGCTCCGGATAGGCGCCGAACAGCCTGTCGATCACCGGTGCCAGAAACCGCTTCTCCAGCGTGTTGCCATAACGCGGCTTTTCCAGCGTCAGGGCGGTGAAGATCTTGAGGTCGATGCCCCTGTCTGCCGCCGCCCGGGCGAATATTTCATTGGCGATGCTGTTGGCTTTTCCCAGTCCCAGCGGCAGCGCCAGGACGACGCGCGACCCCAGCGTGTCCACAAGCGCGGCGCACAAGGTTTTCGGGTCGGTGAAGATCTGCGGCATTGATGACTCGCGCGACGCACCGCATATTGGCGTGCCGCCGATGATCGCGCCAGATGAGCGTCGAACCCAGTCCTGAAGATCAAGACCTTCTCGCAGCATCCCTCCAGCGCATGAAGCTGCTCGTGCCGGGGCAGAAATTCGCCGCGGAGACGCTGGCGGGTGGCGTGTCCTGCGACGTGTGGCGCGTGAAGACCGATGACGGCCGCGAGATGGTGGTGAAGCGGGCGCTGCCGCGCCTGCGCGTCGAAGCGGACTGGCGGGCGCCGGCCGAGCGCGCGTCGACGGAAGCCGACTGGTTCCGGCAGGTGGCCGAGTTCGATCCGCGCCTGGTGCCGGAAGTTCTGGGAGAAGACCGGCCGCACCACATCTTCGCGATGGAATATCTGCCCGCCGAAACGCACAAGCTGTGGAAAGCGGATCTGGCGGCAGGCCGTGCCGATGCCGCGTTCGCCTCGCGCGTCGGCGAAACCCTGGCGCACATTCATGCGGCGACCGCGAACCGCGAAGACGTGATGCACGACTTTGCGCACGACACCCAGTTCCATGCGCTGCGACTGGAGCCTTATCTATTGCACACGGCGAAAAAGCATCCCGATCTGGCGCCGCGCATCCGTGCGCTGGCGGACGGCATTGCAAAGTCGCGCGTCGCGTTGATGCAGGGCGACGTGAGCCCCAAGAACATTCTCGTTGGTCCGGATGGGCCGGTGTTCCTGGATGCCGAGACCGCCTGTTACGGAGATCCCGCATTCGATCTCGCCTTCTGTCTCAATCATCTGCTGCTGAAATGCGTCTGGCATCCGAAATTCCGCGATGCCTATCTGGACTGCTTCAACGCGCTTGCGGATGCCTACCTGGACGCCGTGACGTGGGAAGAGCCCGCCGACATCGAACGGCGAACGGCGGCATTGCTGCCCGCCTTGTCGCTCGCGCGCGTCGATGGAAAGTCGCCGGTGGAATATCTGACGGCCGAAAAAGACAGGAATGTCGTGCGCAGGGCCGCGCGGACCCTGCTGTCCGCCAAGCCGGACACGCTCCGTGACGTCGCCGAGCAATGGCGCGCGGCGATCACATGAAATGAAATGACGGCCGCCCGCCACGCGAACGGCCGTCATCACAGGCCTGCCGGGACCTAATGCCGGTCGCTGTCGTGTGACTTGGACTTTTCGGGTTTTCCATCCGGGTCGTTCTTGAACGTGCCCGGCATACCGTGCTTCCGGTCCCGATCGGAATTCTGTTGCGCCTTCTTCGCGCGCTCGTCATTCATGCTGTTGTCGCGGGAGTTCTGGTTGGGGTTGTGTTGCTGACCCATTCGCGTCCTCCGTCCTGGTGACATGATGAGAACGCAAACTCGCCATGAAGCGTTCCGCAAAACCGTATGAGCGCAAGGTTACAACGGCGCGTTGCGCGCGCCGCGCGAGTTCCTTGCAAAGCAGACGCAATGCGGGAAATTATTTGGCGGTTTCGAGCTCTCGCGCCTTGCGGCCGGTGTGCCGCACATCGCCTTCGCGCGGCAGATCGCGCGTCCAGGCGGCGAATTCCAGCGCGATGCCGTCCGGGTCGTAGAAATAGATCGAACGCACGAAAGTCGTGGGCGTGATCTCCAGGCTTGCCTGTTGCGGCGAGTCGTCATGGCTCACCACGCGCGTGCATTCGATGCCCTTCGCAACCAGCTTGTCGTGATACTCGTCGATCTTGTCAGCCGGCACGTTGATGGCGACATGGTTCATCGAGCCATGCGCGGACGGCCCCGGCAGCGGGCCCTTGGTGGCGGAGGCGACGCCGGGCGCGGCATCGGGCGCGTTCGAGAACCAGAAGAACGCGATGCAGTCGCCATTGCCCACGTCGAAGAAGAAGTGCTGGCCCATCTCGCGCGGCAGCTCGATGGTCTTGATCAGCGGCATGCCGAGAACGCCGCTGTAGAATTCAACCGTGCGCGCCATGTCCTTGCACACGAGCGCGAGATGATTGATTCCGGCGAATTCGAATTCCTTGTTCTTTGGACGCGACATGGATGCACTCCCGATTGCCTGCGGGCAGTGTAGCATGGCCAAGATGCCAAATGGGGGGATTTTCATGCTGCGCCGCATCGCGCTTTTTTCCTGCCTGCTTGCCGCTCCGGCAATCGCGCAAACGCCGGCCGCCAAACCGTCCATCGTCGTCTATGAGGGCGTGACAGTGATCGACGGCACGGGCGCCGCGGCGAAACCCGGGATGGCGATCATCGCGCGCGACGGCCGCATCGATGCGATCGTTCCCAAGCCGCAATGGCGCAGGAAACTCGGCGCCAAGCTTGCCGCCGCGGCCGGGGTCGTCGACCTCAACGGCGACTACGCCCTGCCCGGCCTGATCGACACCCATGTCCATCTCGCCACCGATCCGGATCCCGTGTTCGAGCAGGCGCAACTGCGCCGCTTCATTTACAGCGGCGTGACGACGGTGCGCGACATGGCCGGCGATACGCGCGTGCTGAACTTCCTGGCGCGGCAGACCTTGCTGCACAAGATGGACGGGCCGGACGTCTATTACGCCGCGCTCATGGCGGGCCCGCAATTCTTCCGCGATCCGCGCACCATCGCGTCCGCGCAAGGCGCAGTGCCCGGCGCGGTGCCGTGGATGCAGGCGATGACGGACGACGCCGATATCCCGCTCGCCGTCGCGCGGGCCAAGGGCACGGACGCGACGGCCTTGAAGCTCTATGCCGACATGCCCGGAGAGCTGGACGCGAAGATCACCCGTGAAGCCCATCGTCAGCACATGCTGGTGTGGGGACATGCGGCGACATTCCCCGCCTCGCCGATGGAAGTTGTCGATGCGGGCGAAGACGTCGTGAGCCACGCCTGCATGCTGGCCTACCAGGCGAGCGACAGGATTCCGCCGGAATATCACAACCGCGCGCCGGTCGATGATGCGAAATTCGCGAATGGCAGCACCGCAGCGCTCGATCCGCTGCTCGCCGACATGAAGGCGCATCAGACCATCCTCGACGCGACGATCTATGTCTACAAAGTGATGTGGGACGAGGCCGGCCCCAAATCGCCGCCGCCCTATTGCAAGACCGAACTGGCGGCGCGCATTACCAGGGCGGCGCATCAGGCGGGCATCGATGTCTCCACCGGCACCGATGCGGATTCCGATTGGGACAAGCCGCTGCCATCGGTGTTCGACGAGATCGCGCTGCTGGTGAACGACGCCGGCTTCACGCCACTGGAGGCGATCCGCGCGGCGACGCTGGTCGGCGCAAAAACCGTCGGGCAGGAGAAGACTCTCGGCTCGCTCGAAGCGGGAAAGCGGGCGAATATCCTGTTCGTCGCGAAAGACCCGCTGGCCGACATCCAGAACCTGCGCATGGTCGTGCTGACGGTGAAGGATGCCCAGGAATTTTGGCGCAACAAATATCCGCCGATCACAAAGGACGAAGCGAAAAGCACGCTGCAATAGTCAGTCGAGGAAGAATTTGGCCGAAAGCTGGAACTGCGTCTCGGTCTGCTGCGGATCGATCCCCACGACAGCCCGGTCACCGCGCCTGGAGGTGACCGATATCAGTTCGCCCGTGAGCTTCAGCCAGTCGCGCGGCAGCCAGCTCACGGCAGCAGTCAGCGCGTAGCCGTTTTCGCTGGCCTCGGGGGTGCCGCCGAAACTGTTTCGCGTCAGGGTATGGAAAAGGTCCGCGCGGCCGGCGACGCGCCAGTCATTGCGCTCCCATCCCAGCAGCAGGAAGGCAGAGTCGAAGTCCGTCGTGCTGGAGAAGAACGGCGACGGCGCGATCTTCGTGGACCCGGTCAGCGCCTGCGCAATGATCGTGAATTCGTCGATGTGATCCGAGAAACCTGCATCCCAGAATTTCGTGTGCCAGGCGAAATAATCGTCCTGGTGCGCGCTCGCGTTCGCCATGTTGTCGTAGCGGATCAATTCCACATGCCATTGGCGCGCATCATCCCAGGATGCGCCGGCATACCAACCGATGCGGTTGTCGAACTCCTTGAAGATCGGCGTGCGGTCGGGCGGCGTATCGCCCAGGCGCAGCAATTCCGCGTCGGGCTCGCGCGGGTGGTCGAACAGGCCGGTCGGACGGTCGTCCAGCGCCCAGCCGCGATCGGCCATGAGGACGCCCGCCGGGTCGTTCAGACCGAAGCCCGAACCCATCATCGTCAGCGTGCCGGCCTCGCCCCGCCACTCGACAGTGAACTCAGCACCGACGGTGCGCAGTTCATCGCCGAACCACGAATTGATCGCTGACGGTGTTATCGTCCAGTAAGGCGACCAGCCGGTTTCGGTGTTCTCGAGCGAGAACGGCGCGAAGAATGCGCCCGCCTTCACCGACCACCGCCACGGCGTCGTCGAGACCGGACGATAGCGGACATAGGATTCGAGCAGGTCGAAGAAGGTTTTCTGCTTCGGCTCCACGCGCGCGACGGCGACCGCGAGAAGTTCCGGCGTCGCCATCCAGGCCGCTTCGCCGACCGCGCCGGCGAACTGGAAACTGGAATCGTTCCTGCCATAGCGCAGTTTCCCCAGCCCGCCATCCAGCCATGAACGATCATCCTTCGGCGGCAACACCAGGCGAAGATCGGCATAGCCATCGAACTGGACCGGATCGGCGCTTGCCGGCGCGGCGGCGGCCAGGAATGCAAGCGCGGCCAGGCTCTTGCGCATCACGCCGCCTTGCTCGCCGTACCGGCGACGGGAAGCGCGATCGTGACCGTGGTGCCCCGGCCGGGCCGACTTTCGAGCGAGAGCGCGCCGCCATGCAGCTCGACGATGACTTTCGCGAACGGCAAGCCGAGACCGGCACCCTGATGCTTTCCGTCGAAAGCCGAGCGCAGGCGATGAAAGGGACGGACGACGCTTGCGAGCAGATCAGGCTCCATGCCGATGCCGCTGTCGGCGATGCGTATCACGAGTCGGCCGTCCACGTCGCAGCCCGAAACGGTCACGCTGCCGTTGGCCGGCGTGAAGCGGATGGCGTTGTGCAGGATGTTGAAGAACGCCTCATCCAGCTTCTCCGCATCGCCGTCGATCGCCGGCCAGCCCAGCGGATCATCCGTGCAGGTGACCAGGACCGCAGCGGCCGCGGCGGTATTCTTCAGCTTCTCCAGCGCCTTCGCCATGCGCGCACCCGGCGCAAGGCGCTCGCGCCTGATGACGAGGCGGTTGGCTTCCGCTTCGGCGAGCCCAAGCATGCGCTCGACCAGCAGCAAGAGATGCTGGCCCGCGCCATGAATGTCGCGCGCGTAATCGGCATAACGCGGAACGCCGACAGGGCCCAGAACCTGCTCGTGGATCATTTCGCTGAAGCCGACGATGGCGTTGAGGGGCGTGCGCAATTCGTGACTCATGTTGGACAGGAATTGCGACTTGGCCTTGTTCGCGCTAACGGCCTCGTCCTTGGCGATTTCCATCGCGCCGATCGCTTCGCGCAATGCCTGTTCGCGCTGGGAGATGGAAGCGGTCATCGTGACGAGCGCTTCGCCCAGGTCGCCGACCTCGCCGCCCTTCGCCAGCGCGGGCGGCGGCGTGTAGTCGCCCGTCGCGATGCGCCGCGCAGCCGCCGCGAGCATTTCCAGCGGACGCGACACGCCGCGGGCGATCAGCGTCGCGCCCGCCACCATGGCCAGCAGGCCCGTCAGCAACACCGCGAGCATCGGCGGAAAGATTCCGCGTTGCGCGGCCAGCGCCTCATCGAGGGAATAATCCATGACGGCGATCACGGGAGCGCTGCCGGATACAACCTTCAACGGCGCCGTGACCGTCAGATATTCCTTGCCATCCTGCTTCAGGACCGTGGACGAAGGCGTGATCCTGCTGTCCGACGGCAGATCGATGTTGCGAAGATGCGTCGCGCTTTCCGCGGCGATCATCCAGTGGCCGTTCTGTCCCAGCGTCGCCAGCACGACGGCGCTCGGCGTGGAGGAAATCGCGCCGAGTTTCCTGAGCAGGGCGTCGTTGACCGGGATGCAGGCGGCGATGAATGCGATGGGCACCGGCGCGCGCACGGGCACGACGACGATCCAGTAGATCTGCCCGCTCATCGTGGCGAGCGCGGTCGCCTTGTCGTCGATGGCGGCCTGCTGCAGAAGGCCCGAATACGGAAAGACAAGCCCGCTGTCTGCACCGCTGGTGTCGGCCGTCGTCCGCCCGTCCAGCCCGACGATCATCATTCGCGTTGCGCCGATGCGATGTCCGTGATTGCGCAGCGCCGAAAGCTCCGTGCCGTAATCGTGCTGCGCGATCGCCGAACGCAGCGCGAAATCCAACGACAGAACATGGACGTCGTCGGAGACGCGCTCCGACAGAAAGTCGAGCTGGCGGGTGAACACGCCCATGGACGATGCCAACTCGCGCTTGCCGCGCTCCACAAGGTCGTGGCGCAGCGATGCATAGGCAAGGAACGCGGTCAGAGCCTGCACGGAGACGAGTGTCACCACCAGAAAGAGAACGAGGCGCTGGCGGAAGCTCATCGCGGCGCCCTCAATACCGGCCCATGTGCATGTGCTTCATGCCCGACATCGACACGGACAGAAGCGAGACCGGTATCTCGACCGATGTCGGCGCTGCGGAAACCGTTACCGCCAGCAAGGGCGCCGGCTTTCCCGGCACTAGCTGCGGATGCCACACCTTGGCGTGATAGGCGCCGTTCGGAACGTCGTCGAATGCCGCATGGCCCCGTGCGTCGGTCATCGCCGCGAAAGGCGACGCGGCGACATACACATAGGTGATCATCTGATCGTGGATGTTGCAGCCGATCGACGCGACACCCGGCTTGTCGAACACAACAGGTTCGGAACGCTGCCCCTGGTCCACTTCAAACTCGAATTGCCGGATAGGAGAAAACGAATAGACCTGATGCTTGGTCGTGTCGTTGTTGGTGAAGACCACCCTGCCGCCTGCGCGCACAAGGCTCACGAGGGGCAAAAACGTTTCGTGCCGCTGATCGATGACGGCTTCGGCCGCGATGCGGCTCGCCGGGAGGACAGTCGGCGCGTCCGCCGCCAATTCCACCACCGCATCCCGGACGGGCCTGCCATCCGCATCGCTCACGGCGATGCTCACGCTGCCCGCAACGGCAGGCGACACGGCAAGCGCGAGAACGGCGGCAAGAAGAGCGCGGGTCATGCCTACAGTGTAAGCCGCAATCCTTACTGCGCACTGTGCAGGGGGTTTACGAGCGGTAAATACGCGCGTCTTTACCGCGTAAAAATCGAGGCGTGCCGCGCATAGGCATCCGCGCAAAGGCGGCTAGTATCGCCCCAGTCGAGGGGAGATTCGCATGTCATTCTGGGACCGCCGCAAATCCGTGGACGCGCTTGCCGGCATCGAAAGCCGACATCGCCTCCGCCCGACCCTCAGCTGGTGGCATCTGGTGGCCATGGGTGTGGGCGCGATCGTGGGCACCGGCATCTACACGCTGACCGGCATCGGCGCCGGCCTTGCCGGCCCAGCGGTCATTCTTTCCTTTCTACTGTGCGGCGTGATCTGCGCCTGCGCCGCGCTTTGCTACGCGGAAATGGCCACGATGATCCCCGCCTCCGGCAGCGCCTACACCTACAGCTATGCGGTGCTGGGCGAATTGCTGGCCTGGATCGTGGGCTGGAGCCTGATCCTCGAATACACGGTGGGCTCCGCCGCGGTCGCGGTCGGCTGGTCGGCGCACGTGGCGGAGTTCATCCAGGCGGCAGGGTGGTCGGTGCCGGAGCCGCTGTTGCGCGGCACATTCGCGGGCGGCCTCGTCGACCTGCCGGCGATCATCATCTCCGCGGTCGTGGCTGCCCTTCTCATCATCGGCACGCGCGAGAGCGCGACGGTGAATTTCGTGCTGGTGCTCATAAAAATCGCGGCGCTGGTGCTGTTTGTCGTCCTGGCAAGCCAGTCCTTCCAGACGGCGAACTTCCATCCCTTCATGCCTTACGGCCTTGCGGCCCATGAGGATGCCGACGGCACCAAACGCGGCGTGCTGGCCGCTGCCGCGTTGGTGTTCTTCGCGTTCTACGGCTTCGATGCCGTGTCGACCGCCTCGGAAGAAACCAAGAATCCGGGGCGCGATCTGAAGATCGGCATCATCGGATCCATGGTCATCTGCACGCTGATCTACATTCTGGTCGCTGCGAGCGCGCTCGGCGCATCGCCGTTCCTCGCTTTCTCGAAAAACGGCGCGCCGCTGGTGTTCGTTCTCAGCAGCCTGGGGCACGGCTTTGCCGCGCAACTCGTGGCCAGCGCCGCGATCATCGCGCTGCCGACCGTCATTCTGGTCCTGATGTACGGGCAGAGCCGCATCTTCTTCGTGATGGCGCGCGATGGACTGTTGCCGCCGAGCCTTGCCACGGTTCACCGCACGCGCGGCACGCCGGTGCTGATGACGATCGTTTCCGGCATTGTCGTGGCCGTGATGTCCGCCACGCTTTCCCTCGACAAGATCGCGCTGCTCGCAAATGCCGGAACGCTGTTCGCGTTCATGGCCGTGTCGATCTCCATGCTGGTGATGCGCCTGCGCGAGCCCAACCGGTCCCGCCTCTTCAAGGTCCCGCTGGCCTGGGTTGTCGGGCCGGTCTGCATCGTCGGCTGCGTTTATCTTTTCTTTAACGGCCTGCCGACCTTCACGCAGTGGTGGTTCCTGCTCTGGAATGGCGCCGGATTGCTGGTTTATTTCGCCTACAGCATGCGTGCATCGAATCTCGCAAGGGCAGGCTAGGCCTCGCATTTCAGCAGAGTTGACGCGCGGGTCAGGTTTTCAGCCCTTTTTGTGCGGCCGCGTCCTAACCCGGGATTAAGTCTCGGAGCGTAGTTTTCCGGTGGGGAAGGAACGCCGATGAACGACCGCTTGCACAGCGTCGTGACGCAGATCAATCCGGACGTGCTCGAAAACGAGACGCTCGGGTTCCTGCTCACCTATTGGAACGACAAGCGCGGCGCGCGCGCGATGCCGTCGCGCGGCGACATCAGGGCATCGGAACTGAAGGAACATCTCGGCTGGGTGATGATCGTGGAAGTGCTGCCCGGCATTTCCGATTTCCGCTACCGGCTGATGGGCACGCTCGTCACGACGTATTTCTTCAAGGATTCCACCGGCAAGACGGTCAAGGAAATCTACACCGGATTCAACGAAGCCGCCGGCAAGGGCGTTGCGGCCATTTTCCGCAAATGCGCGCGCGACAAGGCCATCGTGCACGCGCGCGGTGACAGCGGCTGGATCGGACGCGGCTATGAACCGTTCGAATGCATCTGCCTGCCGCTGTCCGACGACGGCGAAACCGTCAACATGATCCTGCACGCCTTTGTCTTCGACAAGCCGAGCGTCATGCTGGCCCGCGAGATCGCACGCGCGAATGGCGGCCACATTCCGGATGTTCCACCCGTCCGCACCTGATCTGCCTTCACCCTTGCGGCTTTGCCCTCCTCTCCGCTAGCACTTTGTGCGGGGAGAAAACGCATGTCCGATTCATCGATTGCCGCGGCGCAAAATGGCCGCATGGGTCTTGTCGTCATTGCTTCGTCCGCGGGCACGGTGTTCGAGTGGTATGACTTCTTCATCTACGGTTCGGTCGCCCCGATCATCGCCAGGCACTTCTTCGCCAGCGCCGGCGAGACGCAGGGCTACATCCTCACCCTCCTGACATTCGCCGCCGGATTCTTCGCCCGCCCCTTTGGCGCGATCTTCTTCGGGCGGCTGGGGGACCGCACCGGCCGCAAGCGCACCTTCCTCGTCACGATCACGCTCATGGGCCTTGCCACCTTCGTCGCCGGCCTTCTCCCCGATGCGAGCGCGATCGGCCTTCTGGCCCCGTGGCTTCTTGTGGGACTGCGCATGCTGCAGGGCTTCGCCATCGGCGGCGAGTATGGCGGCGCGGCGATCTACGTCGCCGAGCATGCGCCGGCGAACAAGCGCGGCGCGTCGACGGGATGGATCCAGCTTTCTGCATCCATTGGCCTTATCCTGGCGCTCGGCATCATTGTCCTCGTGCAAAATGCGGTGGGCGAAAGCGCATTCGCCGATTGGGGCTGGCGCGTGCCCTTCCTGCTTTCGGCCATCCTTCTCATCATTTCGCTGTGGATTCGACTGAAGCTGGATGAATCGCCACTCTTCCAGAAAATTCGCGCGGAAGGCCGCATCGCGAAAGCCCCGCTGCGGGAAACCTTCACCAGCCGCGCCAACCTCAAGACCATCTTCATCGTTCTTGTCGGCATTCTGACGGGACAGGGCGTCGTCTGGTACCTGGCGCAGTTCTACACGCTGTTCTTCCTGCAGCACGTGCTGAAGCTGGATCTGGCCGACACCAATTCGCTGGTGATGACGGTCACGGTCATCACCCTGCCCTTTTATGTTTTCCTCGCCTGGCTGTCGGACAAGATCGGGCGCAAGCCGGTGATGCTCGCGGGATTGGGTATCGCCACGCTGGCGGTCTTTCCCGTCTTCCAGATGCTGACGGGCGCGGTGAACCCCGCGCTTGCAGCCGCGGCCGCGAAAGCGCCGGTGACGGTGATCGCCGCGCCCGAGGATTGCTCGGTGCAGTTCGATCTCATCGGCAAGGCCCAATATGTGAGTTCCTGCGACATCGCCAAGAGCGCGCTCACAAGCGCCGGAATTCCCTATCGGAACGAAGCGGCGAGCGAAGGCTTTGCGCGCGTGAAGATCGGCCCCGAAGACGTCGCAAGCCCGAACGGCCGCATGATGAATGCCGGCGACCTTGCGGCCGCCAAGAAGGATTTCGACGTCCGGCTGAAGAAGGCTCTCGCCGCTGCGGGCTATCCGGACAAGGCCGATCCCCGTTCCGTCGACAAGGGACGGACGCTGATCCTGCTGCTGATCCTGGGACTGGCCGCTGCCGCGCTCTATGCGCCGCAAGCCGCTGCGCTGGTCGAGCTGTTTCCCACGCGCATACGGTACACGGCATTGTCGGTGCCGTATCACATCGGCGTCGGATGGTTCGGTGGGTTCCTGCCGGCGACGGCATTCGCCATCGTCGCCGCCACCGGCGATATCTACGCCGGACTCTGGTACCCGGCGATCGTCGCGGGCGTTGGATTCTTCGTGACGCTGCTGTTCCTGCCGGAAACCTACAGGCGGCCGATCGATTGACTACTTCACCTCAACGGGCACGCCGGGTTCGCGCTTGCTCGGATGGATGACGAGCGAAGACTTCACGCCGGCGACGTTCTTGGCCGCGGTGAGCGTGTCGGTGATGAAGGACTGGAACGACGACAGATCCTTGGCCACGCATTTCAGAAGGAAGTCCACTTCGCCGGACAGCATGTAGCACTCGCGGACTTGCGGCCACGCGCGCGCCTGCTCCTCGAAGCGCTTCAGGTCGGCGTCGGCCTGGCTGTTGAGGCCGACAAAGACGAAGGCGGTGACTTCGTAGCCGAGCTGCTTGCCGTCGAGATCAGCGTGATAGCCCTTGATGTAACCGGCCTTCTCCAGCGCGCGCATGCGGCGCAGGCAAGGGGGCGCGGTGATTTTCGCCCGCCGGGACAGCTCGACATTGGTTATGCGGCCATCGGCCTGCAGTTCGGACAAAATGCGCAGGTCGATGGAATCGAGCTTGTGGTGTTCCATGTAGGGGCCGGGGTGGTTAGAAGATGGCCACCCATTATCCTCTCCCAGCGTCATCCGCGCAATAATATTTCGATACCGGGAAACATCGTGTCGGCAGGCGCTCTCCAGAATTCATGTTGGGTCGTGACCAACGGCACGGTGGGCATGGAGAACCAGGCCATGGGCCTTGCGGAGCGCCTGGACTTGCCGGTTGTTGCCAAGCGCGTCCGGCTGGCCTGGCCGTGGAACATGCTGGCCCCCCTGAGCCTCGGATCGCCTTTTTCGAGGCTGGCTGCGGGGTCCGACGCCATCGCGCCACCCTGGCCGCGCCTCGCCATCGGGGTTGGCCGCGAGAGCATCCCGCTCATGACCGCCATCAAGGCCGCCAGCGGCGGGCGGACATTGCTTGTCCAATGCCAGGATCCGCGCGTGCGGCTGTCCTTGTTCGATCTGGTGATTCCTCCCGAACACGATGCCGTGAATGGCCCGAACGTCTTTTCGATCCTGGGCAGCCCCAATCGCATCACGCCCGCAAAACTTGCTGACGCGCGCCGCCGATTCGCCGACCGGTTCCAGCCGCTGCGCGCGCCAAGGCTTGCCGTACTTGTCGGCGGCAACAGCAAAGCCTACCGGCTCGATTCCAACGCCGTCGAAAACCTCACAAGCGCGCTCGTGGAATTAAGCAAGACGATGGGACTGATGGTGACGGTGTCTCGCCGTACCGGAACGCAAAACGTCGCGCGCATCGCATCGGCGCTGAAAGGCAGCGATGCGTATTTCTGGGACGGTGAAGGCGAGAATCCCTATCTCGGCGTGCTGGCGTGGGCTGATGCATTTCTGGTCACGGCCGATTCGGTGAACATGGCCTGTGACGCTGCGGCGACCGGAAAGCCGGTTCATATTTTTCCGCTGCCGGGCGGTTCGGCCAAATTCGACAGGTTCCACCAGGCACTGATGGCGCGCGGCATTTCCCGAACTTTCAAGGGCCGAATCGAGCAATGGGATTACGCGCCCCTTGATGAAACAGGCCGTGCGGCAAAGCGCATTGGCGAACTTCTTGACGTTTCGGCGAACGCTCCCGATATGGGGTGAGGGGCCCGGAGTAGTTTGCGCGTCCCTTTTCCCACGGAAGCGCCATGGCCGATATCCATTCGAAAGTTGTGATTTTGGGCAGTGGGCCCGCCGGCGCCACGGCAGCGATTTATGCCGCGCGCGCCATGCTGGAGCCTGTGATGATTGCCGGCATCCAGCCGGGCGGCCAGCTCACCATCACCACCGAAGTCGAGAACTATCCGGGTTTCGCCGAAGCCATTCAGGGTCCGTGGCTGATGGACCAGATGCAGGCACAGGCTGAACATGTCGGCACAAAGCTGGTGCAGGACATCATCGTGTCGGCCGATCTCGCCAAACGTCCGTTCACGCTGGTGGCGGATTCCGGCGATCGCTACATCGCTGAAACGCTGATCATTGCCACCGGCGCGAGCGCCAACTGGCTCGGCCTTCCCAGCGAAGAGAAATTCAAGGGCTTCGGTGTTTCGGCTTGCGCCACCTGCGACGGCTTCTTCTATCGCGGCAAGCGCGTTGCGGTTGTCGGCGGCGGAAATACAGCCGCAGAGGAAGCCCTTTTCCTGACAAATTTCGCCGACAAGGTGACGTTGATCCATCGCCGTCCAACCTTGCGCGCGGACAAGACCAACCAGATGCGACTCGCCGACAATCCGAAAATCGAAATAATTTATGATTCGGTCGTCGATGAGGTTGTCGGTACTGAGAACCCGCGCGGCGTGAACGCGATCAAGGTGCGCAATCTTTCGGAGAACACGTCGCAAAGCATCGACGTGGACGGATTGTTCATCGCGATCGGCCATTCGCCGGCGACGGAGCTGTTTCGCGGCCAGGTCGATATGGACGACGACGGTTACATCAAGACCGCGCCGGATTCGACGCGCACAAGCGTGCCCGGCGTGTTCGCGGCGGGCGATGTGAAGGACAAGATTTTCCGGCAGGCCGTGACGGCTGCCGGCATGGGCTGCATGGCAGCGTTGGAAGCGGAGAGGTTTCTGGCCGGCAGCCATTAATTGCGCATCATCTTATCGGAAAACCGCTGCACACTTTTCCGGATGATGCGTTGAGCGTCTGGAGGGGCGCGACAATGGATTGGGACAAGTTGCGCATATTCCACGCGGTGGCATCCGCCGGAAGTTTCACACACGCCGGACAGATGCTGACGCTGAGCCAATCGGCTGTGAGCCGCCAGATCAGCGCGCTGGAAGAAGAAATCACGACACCGTTGTTCCAGCGCCACGCGCGCGGACTGACGCTTACCGATGAAGGCGAGCTTCTGTTCTTGGCGGTGAGCGACGTGCTCTCGCGCCTCGGGCAAGCCGAAGAAGCGCTGAAGAACGCGCAATCCGCGCCGCGCGGATCGCTGAAGATCACGACCAGTCACGGCCTTGGCACCTATTGGGTGCTGCCGCGCATCGAGTCGTTCCTGGGCGAATTCCCGGAATTGCAGGTGCATCTGGTATTCGAAGACCGCGAGCTCGATCTGGCGCAGCGCGAAGCCGACATTGCCATCCGCATGCGCGCGCCGGTGCAGGCCGATCTCATCCAGCGCAAGCTGTTCACGGTGCACTATCATCTCTACGCCGATCAGAAATATCTGGCCCGGGTGGGCACGCCGCAGAATTTCGGCGATCTCACCAAGCACACGCTCGTTGCGTACGGCGAAAGCGCGGCGCCGGAAATCCGCGACGTGAACTGGCTGATCGATGCGGTGCGCAAGATATCGCCGGACGGCTATCGCGCGTTGCGCATCAACAACCTGACGGGAATTCTGCACGCAACGGAAGCGGGCGTGGGCGTGGCGGCACTGCCGGACTATATCGCCGCCGACCGTCCCAATCTGGTCCGCGTATTGCCCGATACGGAAGGGCCTGCGTTCGACGTGCATCTGGTCTACTGCGATGCGTTGCGGCAATCCAAGCGCGTGGCAGCGTTCCGCGACTTCCTCGTGAAAGCTGCGAAAGACTGGAATTTCTAGGGCGGATGAAAACGCCGAAAGGTTCTTGAAAACACGGCGTTCGATCCCAAATCAGTGGTGTCGCCTTCCCTCTCCCCGGGGACGCGGCAAGAGGGCTTACCCTTCACCCCCCTTGAAGCGGAAGCCTCTGATAGAAGACCCCTGTCGCCGGAGCAGCCCGCTGCTCCGGCGATTTTCTTTGTCGCGGTCTTCGGACAAACTGGCGATCTGTGCGGTTGCTGCAGAGCATGCGTGCACTTCCAAGAGACGGCGATGGATCTGAACAGGCTTCGGGAAACCAGCAACTTCGACGACCGCCGCGGCCAAAGCGGATTCGGCGGTTTCGGCGGACCAAGCTGGGGCGGCGGCTTCGGCGGATTTCCCGCCTTCGGTCTGCGCGGCGGCGGGCTGGGCTTCGTCGGCTTCATCATCCTCATCCTGCTGTTCGGATCGAACGGAAGCGGCGGGCTTCTGGATGCCGTGTTCAACGGCGGCGGACAGCAGGTCGCGCAGTCCGACACCCACACCAGCGACCCGCAGCTGGATTTCGCGCGCAAGATCGTGGGCTCGGCTGAAGATGTGTGGACGCCGGTCCTGCAGGCGCGCGGCACCACCTTCTCGCCGGCGACGATCACTTTTTACACCGAGGAAACACCGACCGCCTGCGGCGAAGGCCAGGCCTCGGCCGGCCCGTTCTATTGCCCGAATGACAATCGCATCTATCTGGACCTGTCGTTCTTCAACCAGCTAGCCGACCAGTTCGGCGCGCCAGGACAGTTCGCGCAGGCCTATGTGATCGCGCATGAATATGGCCACCACATCCAGAATCTCCTGGGCACGATGGATCGCGAACAATCCGCATTGCAGGGCGCGAGCGCGCGCGGCGCGACCGGCGCCTCCGTGCGCCTGGAGTTGCAGGCCGATTGCTATGCCGGCGTGTGGACATTCCACGCCAACCAGCGCTTCCACATCCTGGAGAACGGCGACGTGGAAGGCGGATTGCGCGCCGCCGCCGCCGTGGGCGACGACACGCTGGAGAAGCAAAGCCAAGGCTATGCCGTTCCGGACTCCTTCACCCACGGCACCAGCGCCCAGCGCATGCGCTGGTTCCAGCGCGGCCTTGCCCGCGGCGAGATGGGCGATTGCGACACCTTCGGCGCCGCCTCGCTCTGACTACGCCGCGACCTTGTGCGCCGTCACCACCTGCTCAGCCAGTTTGCCGCTGAGCTCGGCCAGATGGTCGAACTCCATCTCGAACGTGCCGACTCCTTGCGTGAGCGACCGCAGGTCGATGATGAGATCGTGCAGCTCCGATAACGGCATCTGGGCCTCCACGGTGTCCCAGCCTTTCCAGCCGTCGCGCGCGTCATAGCCCATCAGCTGCCCGCGCCGTCCGCTCACCACCTGGTTGGCTTTCGATGTTGCGTCGTTGGGCACGTGAATTTTCACCCGCATGATCGGCTCCAGCAGGACCGGCGCGCAGTTCGGCATGCCCTCGCTCATGGCGATGCGCGCCGCCGTCTGGAACGCCGCATCGGAGGAATCGACCGTGTGATAGGAGCCGTCGACCAGCGCCACGCCGACATCGACCACCGGGAATCCCAGCGGGCCGTGCTTGAGATATTCGATCACGCCCTTCTCGACGGAGGGAATGAACTGGCGTGGCACCACGCCGCCCTTGATCTGGTCCTCAAACGCAAAGCCGGTTCCGCGCGGCAGCGGCTTGATCTCGATATGCACGTCGCCGAACTGGCCGTGTCCGCCAGATTGCCGCTTGTGCCGGCCGTGCTGCTTCGCCGGTTTGCGGATGGTCTCCTTGTACGGCGTCTTCGGCGGATGGGTGACGATCTTGAGGCCGTATTTGCTTTGCAGCTTCTCCACCGCAACCTTCAGGTGGATCTCGCCCTGCCCCATCAGCGCCATCTCATGCAACTCTGCATCCTGCTTGAAATGCAGCGATGGATCTTCCTCCTGCAATTTGTGGATCGCGGCGGTGAGCTTCACCTCATCTTTGCGGTCGGTCGTTTCGATCGCGAAACCATAAACATCCGGCAACTCCTCGATCGCCACATGCGGCAGCGGCATCTTCGCGGTGGAGAGGGTTTCGCCCGTGAAGATTCCGTCGAGCCGCCCCAGCGCAACCGTATCTCCCGCCCTGGCCTCGGTGAGCTTGATCTGGGCATCGCCCCGGAGGACGAACATGCCGCCGATGCGGGCGTCGCCGCCGCGCCCGTGCAGCACGGCGCCATCTTTCAGCGAGCCGGTCATCACGCGAGCCAGCGAAAGCTTTCCATGCGCGCCGTTATAGGTCTTCAGGATCTGCACCACTGCCTCATTGCCGGCCTTGATGCCGATGCGGCTGGCGGCAACGGCAACGTCCGGCACCTCATGGCGCAGCGCCTTCAGCAACCGGCGGATACCGTTATCGCCTTCCGCCGAGCCCAGCAGCACAGGCACGACGACGCCATCCGCCAATTCCTTGGACAGGTCAGCGAACACTTCATCGCGCGGCGGCTCCTGATCGGAGAGGAGCTCTTCCAGCAGATGCTCGTCGTAGTCCGCGAGCTTCTCGAGCATGGCGAACCGCGCCTGCTTCTCTTCATCCGCCAACGCGCCAAGTTCGATGACCTTGGATTCGGCGTGCGGCGCGTATTGGAATGCACGCTCCAATGCGAGATCGACGAAGCCCTTCACATGCCCGCCATCGACGATGGGAATCTGGCGCATCAGGAGTGGCTTGCTGCTCGCGTCCTGGAGCTGGCCAAGCAGGTCGCGCACCGCGCCGCTGGCCTTGTCGATCTTGTTGATGAAGAGGAAGTGAGGGATGTTCAAATCATCCAGCCGCTTCAGATAAGGCTGGAGCATCTGGATCTTGGTCGCTTCAGGCTCGCACACCACGACCGCCGCATCGACGCCCGGAAGCGCGTTCAACGTGTCGGCGAGAAATTCGATGGAGCCGGGGCAATCCAGGAATGTGAAGCTTTCGTCCAGATACTGGGTGGTGGCGCAATTCATTTCCACGCTCATCTGGCGCGCCCGCGCCTCCGGGGATGAATCGCCTACCGTGTTCTTCTGCGCGACGGCGCCCTTGCGCTGCACTGCGCCGGTGATCGACAGGATGGATTCGAGCAGCGTGGTCTTGCCGCTGCCGTAGGGTCCCACGAGGGCCACTGCACGTGGCCCCGCTCCTCCATTTTTTTTGGACATAATCGCCTCCATTACCCCGGACACATGGGGTACGAGGCGCGGCGGGCGTCTTTTTCCCAAGGCATTGGGCGGCGTCACGCGCCCCGCTTAGTGGAGCAATGCTCGCGCCGTTGCCAAGACCGCGCAAGGCCTTGACGGGCGCTTTCTGTGGGCCGGTTTACCGTGGAATTGCGAGGAACTTCCGGATCTTCTAGCGGAGATTTCCGCAGAAGCGCTGGATGCGCCTGCAGGCTTCTTCCAGAACCGCGTTCGACGTCGCATAGGAAATGCGGAAGAACGGCGACAATCCGAATGCCGCACCGTGCACCACGGCGACCCCTTCGGCTTCCAGAAGTTCGCTGGCGAAATCCTCGTCCGTCGCGATCGTCTTGCCCGACGGCGCGGACTTGCCGATCAGCTTGCGAACCGACGGATATACATAGAACGCGCCTTCCGGCTTCGGGCACTCGATTCCATGCGCCTGGTTGAGCATGGAGACGACGAGATCGCGCCGTTCCTCGAAGATCTTCTGGAATTTCGGGATGAAGTCCTGGGTGCCGTTCAGCGCTTCGACGCTCGCCCACTGCGAGACCGACGACGCGCTCGACACCGATTGCGATTGCAGCTTGCTCATCGCCTTGATGAGCGGCTCGGGGCCTGCGGCGTAACCGATGCGCCAGCCCGTCATCGCGTAGGCCTTGGAGACGCCGTTCATCGTCAGCGTGCGGTCGTAAAGGCGCGGCTCGACTTCGGCGACGGTGTGGAACTTGAACCCGCCATAGACCAGATGCTCGTACATGTCGTCCGTCAAAATCCACACCTGCGGATGCTTCATCAGGACGTCCGTGAGAGCCTTCAACTGGTCCCTGGTGTAGCAGGCGCCGGTCGGGTTGCTCGGCTGGTTGAAGATGATCCACTTGGTCTTCGGCGTGATCGCCGCTTCCAGCGCCGCGGGTGTGAGGCGAAAACCGTCCTCTATCTTCGCTTCGATGACCACAGGCTTGCCGCCGCCGAGAAGGACAATGTCGGGATAGCTCACCCAGTAGGGCGCGACGCAGATGACTTCGTCACCGGGGTTCAGCGTGGCCAGCAGGGCGTTGTAGACGATCATCTTGCCGCCCGGCGAAACGAACGTCTGTTCCGGCTTGTAGTCCAGATTGTTCTCGCGCTTGAACTTGCCCGCGATTGCCTTGCGCAGTTCGGGGATGCCCTCGACGGCGGTGTATTTCGTTTCGCCGCGGCGGATGGCGGCGATGGCCGCTTCCTTGATGTTATCCGGCGTGTCGAAGTCCGGTTCGCCGGCACCAAGTCCGATCACGTCGCGCCCGGCTGCCTTCAAATCCCGCGCCTTCTGCGTCACGGCGATTGTCGGCGACGGCTGGATGCGGCCGAGCGATTCGGCAAGAAAACCTTTGGGGAGCGGGGGAGCCACGAGCGATTCCTCGGTTAAAACCATCTCGTATCAAGGGGCTGGCCGGGGCATCAAGAGGAGCTATGTCACGGCAGCCATGCATTACGATTTCTCAACCCCGAAAAGCGCTAGAATGGGT
>DATIVW010000149.1:0-5866 GCA_035465595.1 Rhizomicrobium sp.
ACCGCGTGGGCATCGTCTGCAATGAAAACATCTCCGAGCGAAACCGGATGGTCGGGATTGGCGATGTCGTATGTTGAGAGATTGCCGGATTCGGCTGCGACATAGAGCAGTAAGCAGCACGCATCCTGGAATTATAGCCAAACGGACCGCATACGGCCAATTCTTGCTGATTTTGTACCGCGCTCAATCTTCATTGCAGGGCACGTGGCGTGACGCGCGTTCCTTCCGAAATCCGGTCGCTCGGATGCAACACAACCTGCATACCTTCCGTAAGGCCCGAGAGAACATCGGCCACATCGTCGTTGGAAGGGCCAACCTTGATGGTCGTACGGGTGGCGCGGCCGTCTTTCACGGTGAAAACCGCCCAATCCCTTCCTTGCCGAAACATCGCCGCCACGGGAACCCTGAGCGCGGCCGGTGAATGCCAGACGGTGATGTGGACAAGCACCCGGAATCCGTCGGCGATCTGCGACCAGCGCGAGGGCGGATCGGTGAAATCAAGAAGGATATTCACGCGCTGCTCTTCGACGCCAAGCGCCGAGACCTTGGTGAACCCGGATGGTTCGATGCGACGCACGCGCGCATTCAGCGCTCCGGAACCTCCCCAGTCCGTAATCGTCGCAGCATCGCCTTCGCGTACCTTCACGGCGTCCTCCGAGATCAGGTCGGCGACGATCTCGAGCTGGTGGGAGTCACCGACCTCCAGGATCGTCGTGCCGGCGGCCAGTACCGCCTCGCTCTCGCGCGGCACGCGAAGAACCCGGCCGGAAACGGGCGCGATGATCGGGATGCCGGCCTGTGCCGGCTGCTCGCCGGTCGGGTCGATCAGAAGCGCCCGCGCCGCTGAGAGGTCAGAGTCCTTTACCCGGAGGGCGGCTTGGGCGGTCGCCAGCTGCGCGACAGCCGTATCGTGCGCCAGTTGTGCGCGCTCAAGCCCTGCCTTGGAGATGGAGCCCGACGGCGACAGTGCCTCCGCACGCTTCAGTTCAGACGTGGCGAAAGCCAGTTCGGCCTTCGCTCGTGTAACTTCCGCCGCGGCGAGATTTCGCGCCGCCTGTGCGGCGCCAACGGCCGATTCCGCCTGCGCCCGTGTCCGGACATCGAGGAAGGACGGCGCAATCGGCAAGAGTTCGGCAACCCTGGTCTTGCCGCCTTCAACCACGTCGCCGGGATGCACCTCCACGCGCAGCAATCGGCCGTTCACCGGAGCCGATACCTGGTAGATTTCCCGCACCCTTGTGCGGCCCTCATCGGAGACGTCGACTTGCATGGGGCCGCGCGAGACGGAGCCGAGTTCGACTTCGACCGGCCGTGGCCAGAAGCTCCACGCCAGGGCCCCGACAACGAGCACGCCGACAGCAGCGATCAACAGGATGCGGCGAGTGTTCGGTGTCATCGGCTACTCCCGCGTCTTCAGCACTGAAATCAGATCGAGGCGGCTAATACGCCACGCGACGGCAACAGCCGAGGCGCTCGCGGAAACCAGCGTAATTGTCATGGCCGTTCCATAGGTCGCAGGGTAGATGACGAAGGGGACTCGGAAGAGCTTGGTTTCCATCGCCGCGCTCATCAGCCAGCCAAGGCCGTAACCCAATATACATCCGAGCGGCAGCGCCGCGACAACCAGGAGCGCAAGTTCTCCCAGCAGGATGTAGGTGACTTCCCCGGTGGTAAAGCCAAGCACCCGCAGGCTTGCCAGCTCTCGGCCACGTTCGGAAAGCGAGATGCGCGCCGCGTTGTAAACGACGCCAAACGCAATGATGGCGCCGAGCCCAATGTAGAAATCTATGACGATCGTCATGCTTTGCGCCATGGTATCGCGCAGGGAAGAAATGGCCTGCTCCCGGGTTGAGACAGTGGCGACCGCCGGAATGTCCTTGAGGCGTTTCAGGAACCGCTCTTGCATGGCTCGATCAACCAGTGCCTGGACCGACGTCAGCGTGTGCGGCTCTCCGGTCAGTTCCGCAAGTGCGCGCTGGTCCATGTACGCGGCGAGGCCGACATGCTCCACAGCTATTCCCGAGACGCTGAGCTGCGCATGCCTGCGCGCGCTATCGAGGACATCCACATCCACTTTACTGCCGCCATGGACGGCCAGGAGATCGGCAAGTTTGTTGGAGAGAACGATGCCGCGCTCCGGCAACGTGAAACTACGCCCCGCGGCGTCGTAAAACGCGCGAAAACGCGTTCCCTGCCGGAGCCCGGTGATCCCGAGCCGTTGCGACAGATGACCGCTTGATAGCCGCGCCGGCACTTCAAGCACCGGCTCTGCGGCGCGAATTCCCGTCAGGTGTCCGACATCGAATTCGGCCCGGGCGCCGCGCTGATCGACCAGCCCGATCACCACGTCCTGACGGTTGGCCTGGAAATAGAAGGTGTCGATCAGCTCATCGATGGCGTCGAAGAAAAAGAACAATCCGACGAGCAGCATGACGGCCATGGCCGCTCCGGATGTCGTAACCGCGGCCCTGACCGGCCAGCGCTCGATATGGCGGAGGATCATCTGTGTCGGCATCGAGACAAACCGGTCGAGTCCCAGACGGTCCAGAAGCGTGCGCCGATAGACCGTCGGGGCGGGCGGTTGCATGGCCATTGCAGGCGCCAGCCCTACCGCACGCAGAACCGCCGTCCATGTACCGGCCACGGCCGCGGCAAAGGATACGAAGACTGCCGCGGAAAATACCGCCGGATCGATCCGGTATTCGAGGAATGGGAAGCGGAAGTAGCTTTGGTACATGCCCGTCATCCATTGGCCAAGCCAAAGTCCGCCCGCCATGCCGGCCAGCACGCCCAGTGCCGTGATCGCCAGCGAAAATTTCAAGTAGTGCCAGCCGACTTCCCGGTTCGAGTAGCCGAACGACTTGAGCAGTCCGATGGACTCGCGCTCGGTGTCTATGAGGCGGGACAGGACCATGTTGATGAGGAATGCGGCGACGGCGAGGAAGACGGGCGGGATGACCAGGGCCACCGTGCGCAGCTGTTCGAGTTCCTGGTCGACATACGCATTGCTGATCTGGTCTGCACGTCCGTAGGCGGCGGTGCCGCCGTAGCGCGACAGCAATGCATCCAATCGCCGGATCACCTCCGGTTCGGACGCTCCGGGAGATAGCAGAACGCTGACATCATTGAAGGCGCCGTCGAGGTCATAGGCCGCCTCAAGGATTCGGCGGTCGATCCACAATATCCCGAAGGTCTTGTCGTCGGCCATCAACTGGCCTGGCGGGAGGGTGTAGACGAACTCCGGGGAGAGCGCGATGCCGACCACGGTAAAGCTGCGTTTGCGGCCGTTCAGCAGAACAGACAAATGCGCGCCCGGCCGGTAGCCCAGCGCCTGCGCCATGTTTTCGCTGATGACGAGTTCGTCCCTGCCATGCAGGGGAAGGCGCCCCTCGCGCAATGCAAGACGATTGAGGCGGGGCTCACCGCGTTCGGGCAGGGATACCAGCAGCGCCGCAGCTGGCCGATTGAGGCTGGGAATGTCCAGCGCCGCGTAGTGGGTGATGCGGGCCTCCCCCGCTGCCACCCCCGGGATGGAGGCGATCTGGCTGGTTACCCGTTCCGGGGCGCGCCGCAACTGGGAGAAGACGTCGGCGAAGCGATATCGCTCATAATATGCGTCGCGTGTCTGCCTGAGGGACATCATGGCTCCATAGGTCATGACGACAATGGCGACGCCGCAGGCAACGACCGCCGCTATGGCCAGTGCCTGACCTTTCACGTGCCAGAGGTCGCGCAGGAGCTTGCGGTCAAGGATCGGCATCGTCACCACCTCAAGGATCGCGCAGAGCGCCGGGAGGCGTTGGCCCGCACATCTGCAATGCGACCGTCCGCAAACGAGGCGACGCGGTTTCCCATTTCCGCAATAACGACATTGTGGGTGATAACGACGGATGTCGTGCCGAGCTCGGCGTTGATGCGCTCGATCGCTTCAAGGACGACGATGCCGGTCTCGGAATCAAGCGCACCGGTCGGCTCATCGCAGAGCAATATCTCGGGTCGCTTGGCAATGGCGCGCGCGATGGCGACCCTCTGCTGTTCGCCGCCGGATAGCTGTGCCGGGAAGTGGTCCTGCCGTGCTTCCAGGCCCACAATCGCCAGGGCGTCCGAAGCCTTCATGGGATTGGCCGCGATCTCCGTCACCAGTGCGACGTTCTCGCGGGCCGTGAGGCTGGGGACAAGGTTGTAGAACTGAAACACGAAGCCGACGTGGTCACGCCGATAGAGGGTCAGCTCCCGATCGCTCATCTTCGTTAGGTTGTGCTCGCGAAACAGCGCCTCGCCGGAGGTTGGGCGGTCGAGGCCGCCGAGAATATTGAGGAAGGTCGATTTGCCCGAGCCCGACGGCCCAAGCAGGACAAGAATCTCCGAACGGAAAATGTCGAGATCGATGCCGCGCAGTGCCTGGACGTCGATCTCGCCGGACCGATACGTCTTCGTCAGCCCGTGCACGTGAAATGCCACATGCGCATCTGCAGAGGGCGGCGACATCTCCATCATGCTAGCATGCATGCCGCGACTTCCCGACGCTATTGTTGACCCCGCGCAATCCGCGATGGGCTGGGATTGGCATTTTTGAAGTGTCGGGGCATCTTGCTCTATAGTTGAGGGTCCGTGGAGAGGATGCTCGGGGATCGCCGGAGCGAATCTACGGATAACCCAGGCCCTTTGCGGCGCTCCCGCAGATCTTGTCGATTCGGCCGTAGTTGGCGCCGAAAAACAGATTCGGCGCCTCAGAAACCTTGTCGCGGCGCTGATACTCGACCTCGAGAAGGGGCGTGACGTCGTCTACGACCTCGAGACCAAATGCCCGCGCGATCTCCGCGATCTTCGATTTCTTGTCCTTCAGGAACTCTTCATAGCGGACGAGAACGAAGCGTTCCCGATTGGCCTGCAGGATCTCCACTGCACGGAGCCATCGCCACGCGAGAATGTCGATATAATGTGCTTTCGAAAGGCCCAGGTCTTCGCCGGAGAGGATCTTGCGCCACGTCGGATTCAACCGCACTCGTTCTGGCAACGTCTCCAAATCGCCGCGCAGCTTCTGCCGGACGAGAATGCTTCGGATGTTCACATACGGGTCCCGAACGATGAAGACTGCCTTTTCGACACCGAAATAATCCATCAACTGCGGCGCGACGAATGTGAGCGTGGGCTCCTTGATCACCTGTGAGGACAGCGCCCACGAATTGCGACGCACGAATTCGGCGACAGGCGTGGCGCCGCTCAGCAAAGCGGTCGCGTAGGGATGTTCGGCTCCGGCGAAGTCGAGCGTCACGGATTTTCTGGTTGCCACCGCCAGCAGGGCGGCAATAGCCGTCGTGCCCGACTTTTGGTTCCCAAAGACGAACAGCGGATGCGGATTTGCAGAAGTCGTCAGCGCAAGAAGGCGCTCGCGAATGAGCCGCCTTTTCGGCAATGGCACGCCAAGAACGTCACGAACAAAAGACACGCGTGCCCCGATCCGCTGACAATGATGCAAACCCCTTGTTTACTGCGACATCTACAACAAATTCATCGAAATAGCAGCGAGCGGCGCGGCTTTCTACCCCGCCGCCCAATTCAACCGACCGGCAGGCCGTTTTTCAGAACGCGCGCGTGTTGATTCGGCAGATTGCGAAACACATCATGCAAACCCTGCGCATCCAGCCACGCCATGAATCGTTCCGGCGCATATTCGCCGCGGATCCATGAGGTCAGCGGCCGGCCGTTCGCTTCCCGCTCGGCATAGATCAGGAAATACCTCAGCCAGCGCTGATTGCGCTTGGGCAGATGCAGGTAAGGCCATTTCGCAAACTGGCCCATGGCATCCGCCATCGCAGCCCAGCCTCTGCTGTGCACGATGTACAAGGCCGCGCCAAGGCTTGTT
>DATIVW010000150.1:0-8312 GCA_035465595.1 Rhizomicrobium sp.
CGCACACAGATGCGCCGCGATCGCATCTCCCTGCTCGGCCGCCTGCCGTGCCATACCGATTCCGTCGTCGACGACGGCGGGATCGCGCACCAGAAGATTGATGGCCAGGCGCCGCAGGGCCTCCACGCTGCCCGCTTGCGCAGCCTTCGCAAACCAGCTGCGCGCGGTCGGATGATCGTGCCTGCTCTCGGCTTCGCGGCCCAGGGCGATCTCTGTGCCTGTGTCTGATGTCATGTCAGCGCGTTCCAATTCGGGGCAGCAATCTATCATCCCGTCAAAGACTCGCGAAACCGCTGTGAACGGCGGCTCTTGCATGCGCCGGCGAAGCAGGCGGAAATGGCGTGCGAATCCGGGGAAGGGCTATGTGGGATTTCAGCTTCGCCAAATCGATCGGCATGGTCTTGCGCACCTTGCCGTTCATCGTCCTTCGCCTTGTCGTCTATGTCGGCATCGCCGTCGCCTACGTCTTCGCGGTCGGCATGGGCGGATTTGTGGGTTTCGGCCTCGGACATCTGTGGTCCAGCCCGGACGCGCCGATGGGCGGCGCTTTCTGGGGCGGACTGGTGGGCTTCGGCGCGACCAGCGCCATTCTCTACCTGGCGCGCGAATATCTGCTTTATCTGGTGAAGGCCGCGCACATCGCCGTGCTGGTCGAGATCATGGACGGGCATCCAGTCCCGGCGGGCCAGACCCAGATCGGCTATGGCGCGAATTTCGTGAAGACCCATTTCGCGGAATCCTCGGTCCTCTTCGGCGTCGATCAGGTGGTGAAGGCGGTGCTGCGCGCCATCTTCCGCACGATCAATTTCTTCGCGATGTTCCTGCCGATTCCCGCGCTCCAGAATCTGCTGCGCCTCGCCGAAGCGGTGGTGCGCATGTCGCTCACCTATGTTGACGAGGTGATCCTGGCCTATCTGATCCGCACGCGGACGGCGAACCCATGGCAGACGGCGCAGGATGGCGTCATCCTTTATGCGCAGAACTACCGGCACTTCCTCAAGAACGCGGTCTGGCTCTCGCTCTTCATGTGGGGCGTGACGCTCCTGATCTTTATCTTCCTGCTGGGTCCTGTTGGCGCGCTGGTCTGGATGCTGCCCGGCACAAGCGCGGGATGGTGGGCCTTCGCGTTCACGCTGATCCTGGCGCTGGCGCTGCAGAAGGCCGTGCTGGAGCCCCTCGCCATCGCATCGCTCATGCAGGTGTTCTTCAAGACCATCGAGGGCCAGCAGCCCGATCCGGAATGGAGCGCGCGCCTCTCGCAGGCATCGGGACGATTCCGGGAGCTGGCGCAAAAGGCCGCGGGCTGGACGCCGCGCCCGCCACAAAATCCTGCTAAACCTGCCTGATGGGAAAAGTCGTCGTCTTCATTGCCATTATGGTCGTGGCGCTGATCCTTCTGGCCGGGCTCTACACGCTGTGGGTGGGCGGGGACACGGCCAAGTCGTGGTCGAACCGGCTGATGCGCTGGCGGGTTCTGGCGCAGTTCATTGCGATCATCATCATCATGATCGTGCTTTACGCTACGAGTCCGCACTAGTTCGATTCTGTCGCGCATTCCGCTATTCCGCTTCCAATCTTGCGGGCGCTATAGTCGCGGCCAGACAGCTATCGCGTGCAGGAAATGGCCGGAAAAACGCTCTACGACAAAATCTGGGATGCCCATCTGGTGCATGAAGCGCCGGGGGAATCCTCGGTCATCTATGTCGACCGCCATCTTGTCCACGAGGTGACGAGCCCGCAGGCCTTCGAAGGACTGCGCGTGGCGCGCCGCAAGCTGCGACGTCCCGATCTCACCCTCGCCGTGGCCGATCACAACGTGCCGACCAGGAACCGCGCCAGCGGCATTGCCGATCCGGAATCCCGCGAACAGGTGGCGACGCTGGAACGCAACGCCAGGGAGTTCGGCGTGCAATATCTGGCGATGGACGATATCCGCCAGGGTATCGTGCACATCGTGGGCCCGGAGCAGGGCTGGACCTTGCCGGGCACCATCATCGTCTGCGGCGACAGCCACACCTCCACGCACGGCGCCTTCGGCTCGATCGCGTTCGGCATCGGCACCTCCGATGTCGAGCATGTGATGGCGACGCAGACGCTGCTGATGCCGAAATCCAGGAACATGCGCGTGACCGTGAACGGCAGGCTGCCGGTGGGCGTCACCGCGAAGGACATGGCGCTCGCCATCATCGCGAAGATCGGCACCGCGGGCGGTACCGGCCATGTCATCGAATATGCGGGCGAGGCCGTGAAAGGGCTTTCGATGGAAGGCCGCATGACCCTCTGCAACATGACGATCGAAGGCGGTGCTCGCGCGGGCCTGATCGCGCCGGACGAGACGACATTTGCCTATATCCATGGCCGTCCGCGCGCCCCGAAGGAGGCGCACTGGGACAAGGCCGTCGCCTTCTGGAAGACGCTGCATTCCGATGCCGATGCCGCATTCGATATCGATGTGACGCTGGATGCGCGCGACATCGCGCCCATGGTCACATGGGGCACCTCGCCAGAGCAGGGCGCGCCGATCACCGCTTCGGTGCCCGACCCCGGCAAGATCGTCGATGCCAACCAGCGCGCCGGGGTGGAACGCGCGCTCCAATACATGGACCTGAAGCCGGGCACGGCGCTGTCGGACGTGAAGATCGATCGCGTCTTCATCGGCTCCTGCACCAACGGCCGGATCGAGGATCTGCGCGCCGCCGCCGCCATTGCCAGGGGGCGCAAGGTCGCCGCCCATGTGGGCGCGATGGTGGTGCAGGGTTCGGGCCTGGTGAAGAAGCAGGCCGAGGAAGAGGGCCTCGACAAGGTGTTCGTCGAGGCGGGCTTCGAATGGCGCGAACCGGGCTGCTCCATGTGCCTGGCCATGAACGCGGACCGGCTGGAGCCGGGGGAGCGCTGTGCCTCCACGTCGAACCGGAATTTCGAAGGGCGGCAGGGCCGGGGCGGACGCACCCACCTGGTTTCGCCGGCCATGGCGGCGGCGGCGGCGATTGCCGGTCATCTGGTCGACGTGCGCGACTTCCAGTAGGCGGGATCGTCGTAAGTTGCTTCACGAAACTATTCTCGAAGCCTGCTTTTTTGTTGTCGCTTCTGTAAATCTCCTCACGTAAGGTGTTTCACGGAGATTCGCCGGGAAACCCTGATGAAATCGGACAGCGAGCGGCAGACCGCCTATCAGAAGCGCCGGGCCGAAAAGGAAAGCCGCGTCACCTTCTGGATGGGCAAGGACACCGAAGCGATGGTCGAAAAGCTGCGCGGCGAGGAGAGCCGCAGCGACTGGCTCAACCGCGCCGTGACCGAGCTGATCTATCGCCAGCTCACGGGCAAACGCTTCGGCCAGCTCTATGCCGCCGAGGACCATAAGCAAGCATCGGCCCGGGCGCGTGCGCTGGGCCTCAACCTGCCGGGCTAGTTGAACCGCGCTTTCCACTCGGGCGTGAGATAGCCGCGAAAGACGGAGGAGGGCACGACCAGCCGGAAATCACCTGCCACGTTGGGCCACACTTCGCCCGAGCCCCAGAGCAGCACGATCCCGTTCGGCCGCGTCTGGCCCTTGTCGTAGATCAGGGCGTAGTGGCCGAGCTTCTTCGGGTCGGCTCCGATGCCGTCATCCACCATCCCCGGAACAGGCGCGTCGCCCTCACGCTTGGTCATGATGGCGATCCAGCTCTTCCGCGCGGAGGCTGCGATGGCCGCGAAAGCGGCCTTGCGCTGGCTGGCCACGAACAGGTCCTCGAACGGCACGGCGCGGTTCGCCTTCTTGTCCCAAACGATCGTGTCAAAGCCGCCATTCGGGTGCGCGCCGTTCTGGTCGATGAAGCTGCTGGCCGAAAGGCTGATCACGTCCGGGCCTTCGAAGGTCACGCGCCACTGCGTGTCGAGCATGTAGGGATGGAAGTCGGGCACCTGGGCTTTCAGGTCTTCCGTCGCCTCGCTTTTGATCTCGCCGGAATCCCGTTTCCAGCGCGCCATGATCTCGGCCTTCAGGCCCGCAATTGCGAGTGCCGCATCGGGCACGCGCAGGCGGGTCGTGTAGGCCTTGGTGGTCTCCGTCTTGTCATATCCCGCCGCGTGTGCGACCGAAGACGCGAGCGCGAATGCGCCCGCCAGCAGAAGCATCCGCCTCATGAAAATTCCCCTTCAGAAGAAACTCACCGGATCGATATCGACCGTCACCCGCACGGCGCTGGGCACTTTCACCAGAGCCAGCCACGCCCGCAAGTAGGCCTGCACGTCCACGCTGCGCTCCGCCTGTACCAGCAGGCGCTCGCGAGTCTGCCCCCTGAGCAGGTGATAGAAGGCCGGCGTCGGTCCCCACACTTTCACGCCGCGCGCCGATGGTGCGGCCTTGGCAAGCTGGCGGCCGATATCGCGCACCTTTTCGCCTTCCTCGCCGGAGAGGATGACGGCAGCCAGCCGCCCGAACGGCGGCGTCGCTGCGCGTTCGCGAAAGCCGCGTTCCTGTTCGTAGAAGGCGTCGCGGTCGCCGGAGGCCAGCGCCTTCATCACCGCATCCGCCGGATTGCGTGTCTGCAATAGAACCAGCCCCGGCTTCTCGGCACGTCCGGCGCGTCCCGAGACCTGATGCAGAAGCTGGAAGGTGCGTTCGCGCGCGCGCATGTCGCCATCCGCGCCACCCAGATCCGCGTCCACCACCCCAACCAAAGTGAGCTGCGGGAAGTGATGTCCCTTGGCCATGATCTGCGTGCCGATCACCACGTCGATCTCGCGCTTGGCCATGGCGCGGATCGCGGCCTGCGTTTCGAGCGGCCCGTGCCAGGTGTCGGACGATGCGATCGCCATGCGCGCCTGCGGGAACACGCTGGCAAATTCCTCCGCCACGCGCTCCACGCCGGGACCACAGGCAATCAAGCTGTTTTCAGCCTGGCACTCCGGGCAGTTCTTCGGCGTCGGCATGTCGAAGCCGCAATGATGGCAGGTGAGCCGGCGGTGATAACGATGCTCCACCAGCCATGTGGAGCAGTTGCGGCACACCATCTTGTGCCCGCAACTCTGGCACAGGGTGAGCGGCGCATAACCGCGCCGGTTGAGGAACAGCATTGCCTGCTCGCCGCTGCCCAGCGCAACCGCCAGCGCTTCTCGCAAAGGCTGCGACAGCCACGTCCCCGTCTCCACTTTCTCATTTCGCAGATCGATCAGCTTGATCGCGGGCAATTCCGCCACGCCATGGCGTTCGCGCAGGCGCAGCCATTGGTAACGGCCGCTTTCCGCATTCACGTAGCTCTCAATGGACGGCGTCGCGCTGGAAAGAATGATGGGGCAGTTCTCCAACCGCGCGCGCACCACCGCCATGTCGCGCGCGTGATAGATCACGCCGTCTTCCTGTTTGTAGGCCTGCTCATGCTCTTCATCGGCGATGATGAGCCCAAGCTCCTTGAACGGCAGGAACAGCGCAGACCGCGCACCGACAACAACCCGCACTTCGCCGTTCATAACGGCGCGATAGGTTCGTTTGCGTTCCTTCTGCGAAAGATCGCTGTGCCATTCTGCGGGCCGGCAACCGAAGCGCTCGGCGAAGCGGTCCAGAAACTGCACGGTCAGCGCGATTTCCGGCAACAGGATCAGCGCCTGCTTGTCGCGTCTCAGCGCCTCGGCCACCGCTTCGAAATAGGTTTCGGTCTTGCCCGAACCGGTGACGCCATCGAGCAGGTTGGCGGAGAACGCGCCGACGCGAACGTCCTGCACGATGGCATTTGCCGCCTTCTGCTGCTCGGCGTTCAGCACCGGATGGGCGTGTTCCGGATCGGGTACGGGGAAACGGCGGAACTCCGGCAGTTGGGTTTCCACCAGCGCGCCGCAATCGATCAGCCCGCGCACCACGGCCGGCGTCACGTTCGCCTCGGCCGCATAGTCGTTCACGCGCCGCGCAAGCCCGTCCTCGCACAGCGCCAGAACGCGCCCCCGCGCGTCGGTCATCTTCTTCGGCATTTCGTTTCCGCGCACATAGGCGATGCGCGGCACCTCTTCATCGAAAGCGGACGACACGCGCAGCGCCAGCGCCAAAACCTGTCCCGGCGGCGACAGCGTGTATCGCGCGACCCAGTCGATGAAATCGCATAGAGCCCCAGGCAGGCGCGGATTGCCGTCCAATTGTTCGACCGGCTTCAATTTCTCTGCCGCAACCTTGCCGTCACCTTCATTCCACACGCAGGCCAGGTATTCGCGCGGGCCGAGCGGCGCCACCACGATGGTGCCGCGCGGCAGGATCTCGTCCGTCGCGTAGTCGTAGACGCCCGAAAGCGGCAACGGCAGAAGCACGCCGGCGCGATGCGCGGGCGCGGCCTCCTCCGTGGGCTTCAAGGCGAAGGGCTTCATCGCTACACTTTCGTTACTGATTCGCCGTGGTCAAACACCATGACTCGCATCTTACGGACTATCGCATGAGCGACCGCGCGGAATCCCGCGATCCGGCCATGGCCGCCGCGCAGGCGGTGAAGGCGTATATAAGAATGCACCGCGAAAAGCTTGCCGAAGATGGCGAGCTTCTGGGGCTTTTGTTGCCGCAGCGTTTCGGCGACGCCCGCGTGCGGGACATGCAGAGCCATGTGATCGAGCGGCTTTCCAGCGAAAACGCGGCTCTGCGCGCCGAACGCGACGGCCTCAAGAGCGACCGGGCCGTCCGGCTGGGCGACGGCGTGCGCCGGCTGGTGCTCGACCTGATCGATGCGCGCTCCTTCGAGGAAGCCATCGCGGTTGCGACCGCCGCGGCGCCTGCGTTTGGCGCGGACCGCGTCGCGCTCTGCGTGGAAGGCGAGAACGCGGCGCCCAGAGGTTGCGAAGGCGTGCGGCTCATCGCGCATGGCACGACGATGGCGGTCCTGGGCCGGGACGGTTCCGGGGCGGTGTTGTCCGGCGGCGGCGAAGCCTTGCTGGGCGCCGGCGACTGCAGGAGCATCGCGGTGTTCCGCCTGCGCATCGGCCGCGACACCCCGGCGGCGCTCTATGTGCTTGGCGCCCGCAGCGAAGGCCGCTTCGAAGGCGAAGAGACGGCCGCCGACCTTTCCTTTTTCGCGCGGGCGTTGGAACGTGCGATCCGCGCATGGCTCGATCTGCCGAAACTCTGAAGTCCGAATGGCTCGCGTCCCTGGCGCATGAGAAGCGCGCGAGCGCGCACACCTTGCGCGCCTATGGCGATGACGTGACGCGGTTCCTGGATTTTCTCGTCACCCATGTCGGCGGCACGATCGACGAGCGCAAGCTGGACAAGATCGCACCCGCCGACATCCGCGCCTTCATCACCGACCGGCGTAATGAGGGCCTCGGCAACCGCTCGGTGCGGCGCACGCTTGCCTCGATCCGCAGCTTCTTCCGCCATCTGGCACGTGAGGAGATCGTGGACAATCCCGCGGCGAAGAGCGTGCGTAGCCCGCGCATTGCCCGTTCGCTGCCGCGTCCACTCAGCGAGATCGATGCCGCGCGCACCCTGGCCGAAGCCGGCGAGAACGATGTCGAATGGATCGGCGCGCGGGATGTGGCCCTGCTCACGCTGCTTTACGGCGCGGGCCTGCGCATCTCCGAAGCCTTGAGCCTGCGCATCGGCGATGTGCCGCTCGGCGAAGCGATGGTGATTGCGGGCAAGGGCCGCAAGGAACGCGTCGTCCCGCTCCTGCCCGTCATCCGCGAAGCGATCGCGGCCTATGCGGCACAGATTCCGTTCAAGCTTGCGCCAAAAGACGGCCTGTTCCGCTCGCGCCGCGGCAAGGCGATGAGCGCACGCGAGGCGCAGGCGCTGATGCAGAATCTGCGCGGCCGCCTGGGACTGTCCGAACGCGCCACGCCGCATGCCCTGCGCCATTCCTTCGCGACCCATCTGCTGCAGAACGGCGGCGATTTGCGCAGCGTGCAGGAGCTGTTGGGCCACGCATCGCTCTCGACCACTCAGGCCTATACGGAGATCGATGCGAAGAAGTTGATGGATGTCTATTCGAAAGCTCATCCCGGGGGCCGCGCGGCCTGATCACATTCCGGGCAGCTTCAAAACCCGTCTGTCCGCGTGAGACCTGAGCACCGCCCAGACCTCACGGCGCGCGAGCCTGGCTTTGTCGTCGTGGCGGCTTTCCAGATAATCCTGGGTCTCAATCAGAAGCTTCTTCAGTTCCGCGTTCGCCGTGTTGAGATCGGAAATCCTGAGCGAAGCGTCGCGGTCGCCCATCACGGTTCCAAGCCTGCCGCGCAGCCGCGCATCTTCCACCATGTCCTCGAGATCGGCGAGAAGATTGCGCATCTGGGCGTTTTCACTCGCGCGGATATCCGCCCCGTTCTCATATTCCTGCGCGCAGAAGCCCAACATCATG
>DATIVW010000151.1:0-16157 GCA_035465595.1 Rhizomicrobium sp.
GGGCCGTCGCGGTTCTCGGCCATGAGAAGGGCAACGACACCAAGAGCCGCCTCACGCACAATTTCGGCATGGCGATGCCCGAAGGCTATCGCAAGGCGCAACGCATCTTCGAAATGGCGGACCGTTTCGGTTTGCCGGTGATTTCCTTCGCTGACACGCAAGGAGCCTATCCCGGCGTCGGCGGCGAAGAGCGCGGGCAGGCGGAAGCGATCGCACGCTCCACGCAGGCGAGCCTCAATCTTGGTGTGCCGTTCATCGCCACAATCATCGGCGAAGGCATGTCGGGCGGCGCTCTCGGCATTGCGGTGGCGAACAAGGTGCTGATGCTCGAGCATTCGATCTACGCGGTGATCTCGCCGGAAGGCTGCGCTTCCATACTCTGGCGCTCATCCGACAAGGCACAGGACGCCGCGCAGGCCATGCGCATCACCGCGCAGGATCTTCTTCAGTTGAAGGTCATCGATGGCATCGTCCCGGAGCCGCCGGGCGGCGCGCATCGCGGTCCCGAGCACACGATCAACGCCGTGGGCGAAGAAATTGCGCGCGCTCTGAATGAGATGAATGGCCTCTCACCGGATGAGCTGCGCAAGCAGCGCCGCGACAAATACCTTGCGATGGGCCGCAATCTCGCGGCCTAAAGCGTCCGCGCGAACTTCCTGATATCGCCGACCAGATCGTCGGGGCGTTCCAGCGCCGCGAAATGTCCGCCTTCCTCAAAATCCGTCCAGTGCGTCACGTTCACGTGGCGCTCCACCAGGCTGCGCGGCGGAAAGGGGATGAGGTCGATCGGAAAATTGGCGATGCCGACGGGCTTCTCGATCCGCGTACCGTCGGGCACGGGTGTTCCGGCGGTGTCTTCCATCAATCCGCGATACATCCATGTCGCGGTGTTGAAGGTGCGGGTGACGAGATAGATCATGACATTTGTGAGCAGCTGGTCCTTCGTGTAGACCTTGTCGAAACCGTTGCGCGTATCCGACCAGCCGTGGAATTTCTCCACGATCCACGCGGCAACGCCCACAGGTGAATCCATCATCGCGTAGGACAGAGTTTGCGGCTTAGTCGTCTGTTCGCGAAAATAGGCGCCTTCCATCTCGAACAGCATCGCGGCACGCTGGGCATAGGCCTTTTCTTCTTCGGTCTGCGGATGCACGCCGGGCGAGCGCCAGCCGAACATGTTGAGGTGCACGGCGCGGCTGCCACGGCCCTCGTAACCCATCCAGCCGGAGACGGCGCTGCCCCAGTCGCCGCCTTGTGCGATATAACCGTCAAGCTTGAGCACGTCGGTCATCAGCGTGTCGAAATATCTGGCGGTGGTGCGTGGACCGATGGGGCGCTTCGGTTTGCCGGAGAGCCCATAGCCCGGAAGCGACGGCACAATCACCGTGAACGCGTCCTTCACGTCGCCGCCGTGCTTTTCGGGGTGCGCGAGCTTGTCGATGATGTGGATGAACTCGAACACCGAGCCCGGCCAGCCATGGCTGAGGATCAGCGGCTTCGGCGCATGGCCAGATCCGTCCTCGCGATAGAAATGGATATCGAGGCCGTTCACTTCGGCGAGAAACTGCGGAAATTTGTTCAGCGCGGCCTGTTGCGCCTTCCAGTCATACTTGTCGGCCCAATAGGTGCAGAGCTGCTTCATGAAATCGAGATTGGCGCCATAGGCCCATGTGCCTTCCAGGCCTTCGTCGCGCGGCATCTCGTGCCAGGGATAATCGAGCACGCGCTGGCGGATCGTGACGATCTCTTCGTCGGGCACGTCGAAACGCGTCTGGCGGATGGGCATGGGCAGATCCCTCTGGTGACGCTGCAAGCTTGACGCGCTTGCGGCACAAAAGAAAAGGGGGCCGGTGAGGGCCCCCTTTGGATTGTTCTTCCGGCGGGAACTATTTGGCGAGTTCCGTCGACAGTGACGACACCCAACCCGTGTTGCCGAGTTCGTCCTTCACCTGCCACCAGATGCCGTCCTTCTCGCCGGTCGGGTAGAGCATCATGCCCGTCGAGAGCGAGCGCACGATGTGCGCATGCTTCTCGTTGCCAGGGCGGTCGTAGAGCGTTCCCGGACGCGTCATGGTGAGCGCCTGGGTGGGCGCCTGGGCGGAAGCACCGCCCTGGTCCGCGGTCGGCATGCCGCCCATGTCGTTCACGAGCTTGGTGTAGGCGTCGATATAAGCCAGCGTGACAACCTGGCCGATTTCGGTGTTCTGGTAGCTCGAAACTTCCGCGCCGCCGAAACCACCGCCCCACCAGCCGCCGCCGCCGACGCCAAATCCTACGTCCGTCTTGGAGCCATGGCCTTGTTCGATCGGGCCGTCTTCGCTGGTGCGCACGTTCACGATCGAAAGCACGACGTCCGCGGTCGACGAGTGGATGTTGATGTTGGAGACGAGGGCGCCGACGCCGCCGCCGATGAAGCCACCCAGGATGCCGCCGACATTCGTGCCGCCGGCATTGCTGTTCTTGGAGGCGATGTCTGGCACCAGAATGTAGTCGGCCGCACGCACCTGGCCCTTGCCGATGTTCGAGCCTCGCTGCAGGTCGCCGCCGGAGGCCAGCGCCCGTTCCTGCTGCGCCATCTCGAAGCCCTTGCCGCGATCGACGAGCGTGAAGCAGCCGGATTTGCGCACGAACACCTTCAACAGGTATTCCGGCGAGGAGAGCTGCAGATCGGACCACCAGTTGTGATCCGGCTCGCGAATGGCGATCGTGCCGAGATTGCGGCCGCAGGTCGGAATTTGTGCTTCCTTGCGTTCAGTCTTCTCCTTGATGGATTCGGCCTGCGCCGTGAACGCCGTCGCCAGCAAGGCCACGCTGCACGCGCCAATCAATGCTCCAATGCGCATATCTAACCTCTTGTTGTGAAAATGCCCCGTCACGCACCAACAGAGCGCGGATTTGCCCGCGCCCCCAGCGCATGGAAAACTAGCAAAGGCGAAAAAAACCGCAATCGGGCACTGAAAAAGGCTGTGATCGCCTGAATATTTTCGATGCTGCGGGTGCGAAACCTCGTGGGCGAGTCACCACCAGCCGCGCCATTTGAACCAGGCTATCGGCAATACCGTCGAAAGCACGATGAGGAACAGCCCCCACTCATAGCCGAAATGCCACGTGTATTCTGGCATGTCGTGGAAGTTCATGCCGTACATGCTGGCGATGAAGGTGGGCGGAATGCCGACGACCGATGCGATCGTCAACACTTTGAAGATGTCGTTCTGCTCTGTGTTGATGAAGCCCAGGATGGCGTCCAGCAGGAACTGCACCTTGTTGGACAGGTGCACCTCGAAGTCGGCGAGCGAGCCCAGATCGCGTTCGATGGTCTTCAGCCGCGTCTGCAGCTCCGGCTTCATCCAGCCTTGCGTCTTTTCCCGCGCGAAGGGCGCGATGCGCTGCAGGCCCAGCAGGCTCTCGCGGATTTGCGAAAGCCGGTCGCCGGTCGAGCCGATGTCCAGCAGGGCCTCGCGCAGCAGGCGCGTCTGGCGCTTGATGCTGCGCCTGGGCTGCTTGCCGTAGCGCCGGAAGGCCTCGCGAGACATGTCGTTCAGATGGGTGCCGATCTGCTCCAGCATATCGGCGCCATAGTCGACCATGCCTTCCACCAGCGAAATGAAGACCTCGCCGGACGTAAGATCGTGCGACTTCTTGTTGCAGAGATGGGCCGTTGCCTCGAAGGCGTGCATCTCGGTGTAGCGGATCGTGACCAGGAATTTCCCTGTGAGCACGAAGCCGACGGGCGTGGGCACGTCTTCGTCGCCATGCGCCGAGACCGGCGTACTCACCTGCAGCGTGTCGTCTTCAAATTGCAGGCGACTGGAGGATTCGATCTCCTCGAGCTCGGCGCGGGCGGGGATGTCGATATGAAGCGCGGACCCGACCTTTCCGATTTCCTCCTGCGTGGGATTGAAAAGGTCGATCCAGATCGCCTCCGCAGGTTGACGCGCGTCGCTTGGAAACAGATTCAACATTCGGGACCTCGAATCGGTACAAAGGATAGCGTCACGGCTTCGTTCCCGCGCGGTGGTTGCCCGCGATCTTTCCGGCGGCTAGCCTGCGGCCCGTTTTCATCGGCTGGGGGATTTCATGAGACATCGTAAAAGCTTGGTGGCATCGCTTGCGTTCGGCGCCGCTGCGTTTCTGGGTGGCAACGCCTTCGCCGCGGATATGGTGATTCACGCCGGCAAGCTGATTGATGGCGTGTCCAAAACGCCGCAGACCAATGTCTCCATCCTCATCCACAACGACCGCATCTCCGGCGTGCAGCCCGGCTTCGTGAGCCCCAAAGGCTTCACGGTGATCGACCTCTCCAAGCAGACGGTCCTGCCGGGGTTGATCGACTGCCACGTGCACGTCACCGGCCAGTTCGATGGCGGGAACCCGGTGGCGGAGGCCGTCACGCAGACCGACTACGATTCCGCCGTCCGCTCCACCGCCTACGCGCGCAACACGCTGCTGAGCGGATTCACTAGCGTGCGCGACGTGGGCGCCTCAACCGGCGTCGTGGTCGCGCTCAAGACGGCCATCGCCAAGGGCATCGTCGAAGGTCCGCGCATGTGGGTGGCGGGCTCGCCATTGGGCCCAACGGGCGGCCACAGCGACGCCGCCAACGGCCTCGATCCGGCGCTCATGAATCCGGAGTGGAAAGACAATATCGTCAACAGCGCGGAAGACGCGCGCCGCGTCGTGCGTGAGCATCGCCAGCATGGCGTCGATCTCATCAAGATCATGCCGTCGGGCGGCGTACTCTCCATCGGCGACGATCCTAACCTGCAGCTCATGACCGATGACGAGATCAAAGCCGTCATCGACACCGCCCATTCGCTCGGCATGAAGGTCGCCGCTCATGCGCACGGCCGCGACGCCATCAACGCCGCGGTGCGGCTCGGCGTGGACTCCATCGAGCACGGCAGCTTCGCGGATTCATCGAGCTATCAACTGATGAAGCAGCACGGTACCTACCTGGTGCCGACGCTCCTGATCGCGCACGCCGTTTACATCATCGCCAAGACCCATCCGGAGCAGCTCAATCCCTCCTCTGCCGCCAAGGCCATCGCGGTCACGCCGCGGATCGAGAAGAACCTGCATGATGCCTACATGGCGGGCGTGAAGATCGCCTTCGGCACCGACCAGGGCCTTGTGCCGCACGGCCAGAACGCGCAGGAGTTCGCGCTGATGGTGCATGCGGGCATGACGCCGATGGACGCGATCATCGCGGCGACGGGCTCCGCCGCCAATCTCCTCGGCGATCCACAGGATATTGGCAGCGTGCAGAAAGGCCGCTATGCGGACATCGTCGCGGTCAATGGCGATCCGCTCAGTGACGTGCGCCAGCTCGAGCATGTCGGCTTCGTGATGAAGGGCGGCACGGTCTACAAGCAGAATAACCAGATCGTTCCGCGCCAAACAGGCACGAAATAATAGGCTTTGCTGCGAACGGCGCGCTTAAACCAGCGCGCCGTGGCAGTGCTTGAACTTGCGGCCGGAACCGCAAGGACAGGGTGCATTGCGCTGCACGCGACCCCAGGTCTGCGGGTCGTTCGGGTCGACCGGGCCGTCATAGGTGCGCACGAGGCGCGGGCCCGTGTCGCGCGGTCTGCCCGGCTGCATCTCGTCCTCGCCCGTCACCGGATCGAAGTGATGCGCCTGCATCTGGATCGGCGCGCGCTCTATCGGCGGCGGCGGTTCGCCCGTCTGGATCTGGATGTGCATGAGCTGGCGCACCACGTCCACGCGCAGCTTGGCGAGCAACGCCTCGAACAGCTCGAACGCTTCCTGCTTGTATTCGTTCAGCGGGTCGCGCTGGCCGTAGCCGCGCAGGCCCACATACTGGCGCAGGTGATCCAGGTTGATGATGTGCTCGCGCCAGTTGTGATCCAGCGTCTGCAGCAGGATCGCCTTCTCGACATAGCGCATCACGTCGGAGCCGGAATTGGCGGCGCGCTCGGCGGCACGGGCATCGACCGCCTTGTTGATGCGCTCGCGCACTTCCTCGTCGGCGATGCCTTCTTCCTTCGTCCAGTCCACGATGGGCAGGTCGACGTCGAAGATCTCGTGCACTTCCTGGTGCAGGCCCACGGCGTCCCACTGCTCGGCGTAGGCCTTCTCCGGAATATGCTGGGCGATCAGGTCTTCGACGATCTGCTCGCGGAAATCGGCGATCTCGCTTGAGACGTCGTCCGCGCCCATGATCTCCTTGCGCTGCTCGAAGATCACCTTGCGCTGGTCGTTCAGCACGTCGTCGTATTTCAGGATGTTCTTGCGGATCTCGAAGTTGCGCGCTTCGACCTTCTGCTGCGCCTTCTCAAGCGCCTTGTTCACCCAGGGGTGCGCGATCGCTTCGCCTTTTTCGAGGCCGAGGCGGGTGAGGATCGAGTCCATGCGGTCCGACCCGAAGATGCGCATCAGATCGTCCTGCAGCGACAGGAAGAACTTGGACGCGCCGGGATCGCCCTGGCGGCCCGAACGGCCGCGCAGCTGGTTGTCGATGCGCCGGCTTTCGTGGCGCTCGGTGCCCACGACGTAGAGGCCGCCCGCGGCTTTCGCCCGCTCCTTGTCGGCAGCGACTTCCGCCTTGATCTGTGCCGAACGCGTGGCGATTTCGTTCTCGTCCAGCAGGCCGGCGAGCTCGGTCTTGATGCGCATCTCCGCGTTGCCGCCGAGCTGGATGTCGGTGCCGCGGCCAGCCATGTTGGTGGCGATGGTGACGGTGCCAGATACGCCGGCCTGCGCCACGATGGTGGCTTCCTGCTCGTGAAAGCGGGCATTGAGCACGTTGTGCTTGATCTTGCGTCTCTTCAGGAGCGCCGAAAGCTGTTCGGACTTTTCGATCGACGTGGTGCCGACAAGGATCGGCTGGCCGCGCTTCTGGCAATCCTCGATCAGCTTGATGATCGCTTCGTCCTTCTCTTCCAGCGTGCGGTAGACTTCGTCGTCATAGTCCTTGCGCGCGACGGGAAGATTGGTCGGCACTTCGAGGACATCCAGGTTGTAGATGTCCATGAACTCGGCGGCTTCGGTCATCGCCGTGCCGGTCATGCCCGCCAGCTTGTCGTAGAGGCGGAAATAGTTCTGGAAGGTGATCGAGGCGAGGGTGACGTTCTCGGGCTGGATCGCCTGGCTCTCCTTGGCCTCCAGCGCCTGGTGCAGGCCTTCGGAATAGCGGCGACCTTCCATCATGCGGCCGGTAAACTCGTCGATGATGACGACCTTGCCGTCCTTCACGATGTAGTCGCGGTCCTTCAGGAACAGCTTGTGGGCCCTGAGCGCCTGGTTGGCGTGGTGCACCATGTTGATGTTTTCGATGTCGTAGAGGTCGCCGGTCGGCAGAAGGCCGGCCTCGCGCATCAGCTGGACGAGGTGCTCGTTGCCGGCCTCGGTCAGTGTCACCTGGCGCTGCTTCTCGTCGAGCTCGAAATCCTCCGGCAGCAGGCTCGGCATCAGCGCGTCGACGGTCTTGTAGACCTCCGTCTGGTCGTCCGTCGGGCCGGAGATGATGAGCGGCGTGCGCGCTTCGTCGACGAGGATCGAGTCCACTTCGTCGACAATGACGAAGGAATGTCCGCGCTGCACCATCGTGGCGGCGGAATACTTCATGTTGTCGCGCAGATAGTCGAAGCCGAATTCGTTGTTGGTGCCGTATGTCACGTCGGCGGCGTAGGCGGCCTTGCGTTCCTCGTCGGTGAGTCCATGCAGGATGCAGCCGACCGTCAGCCCGAGGAAGCGGTAGATCTGGCCCATCCAGTCCGCGTCGCGCTTGGCGAGGTAATCGTTGACGGTGACCACATGCACGCCTTCGCCGGCCAGCGCGTTCAGGTAGACGGGCAGGGTGGCGACGAGCGTCTTGCCTTCGCCCGTCTTCATCTCGGCGATGTTACCGCCATGCAGGACCATGCCGCCGGTCAGCTGCACGTCGAAATGGCGCTGGCCGAGAACCCGCTTGGCCGCTTCGCGCACAACCGCGAAGGCTTCGGGAAGAATGTCTTCGAGCGTTTCGCCCTTCGCCAGGCGTTCCTTGAATGCCGGCGTCATCGCGCGCAGTTCTTCATCGCTCATCGGCTGGAAGCGCGCCTCGAGCGCGTTGATCTCCGCCACGGTCTTCTGCATGGGCTTGAGCTTGCGCTCGTTGGAAGAGCCGAAGAATCGCGAGGCGAAGCTGCCGAGACTGAGCATGAAATCCTCAAAAGGGCCGGGTGGCCGATAAACCGCAAGGCGGTCTGCCCGGCGTATATGCGCCAGCAACCGGCAAATCCCCCGTCCGGCATAGCGCGGGGGGAGAGATAAGAACGGGCTTCCCCCTTGTCAATTCAAGGGATTCCGGCCAAATCCCCCGCCGATTTCGGGGCGCCCAACATGGCCAAAGCCGCAACCAGGAAGCCTGCCGGTGCCGCCTCCAAGGCGGGTCATCCGCTTTCACCATTGGCGCCAGCCAAATTCCCCACTTTGCCGCCTCTGGCAGGCGTGCAGCTCGCCACGGGCGAAGCTGGTGTCCGCTACAAGGACCGGACAGATGTCCTTTTGGTGACGCTGGCGCCCGGAACCCAGGCGGCGGGCTTATTCACCAAGTCCAAAACTTCTTCGGCACCGGTCGACTGGTGCCGCGCCAATCTGAAGTCGGGCGGCGCGCGGGCGCTGGTCGTGAACAGCGGAAACGCCAATGCGTTCACCGGCAAGGCAGGCGTGGAAGGCGCACAGGCCGTCGCGCGTTCCGCGGCTGCGACACTGGGCTGCAAGGCGGGCGAAGTGATGCTCGCGTCCACGGGCGTGATCGGCGAGCCGCTCCCGGCCGAGCGCATTACAAAAATTTTGGGCAAGCTGGCCGACGAGGGTTCGGCGAGCGCCTGGCGTGCCGCCGCCGAAGCCATCATGACGACGGACACCTATCCCAAGCTCGCCACGGCGCAGGCGACGATCGACGGCAAGCGCGTGACGATCAATGGCATCGCCAAGGGCAGCGGCATGATCGCGCCCGACATGGCGACGATGCTGTCATTCGTTTTCACGGACGCCAGTCTGCCGGCCAGCGTGCTGCAGGAACTGCTCAGCGCCGGCGTGAAGAAGTCGTTCAACGCGATCACGGTGGATAGCGACACCTCCACCAGCGACACGCTGATCCTCTTCGCCACCGGCAAGGGCGCGAGCCATCCGGCCATTGCCAAGGCAAGCGACAAGCGGCTGGCCGAATTCAGGCGCAAGCTCGACGACGTGCTGCTCGATCTTGCGTTGCAGGTTGTGAAGGACGGTGAGGGCGCCCAGAAGCTCGTGCGCATCGACGTGGCGGGGGCGGAGAACGATAGCGCCGCGCACCGCATCGGCATGAGCATCGCGAACTCGCCGCTGGTGAAGACGGCGATCGCGGGCGCCGACGCGAACTGGGGTCGTATCGTGATGGCGGTCGGCAAGTCCGGCGAGAAAGCGGACCGTGACAGGCTCAAGATCGCTTTCGGCAACCAGGTCGTCGCGGAGAAAGGCATGCGTGCCGCGCACTACGACGAGGCTGCCGCGACCAGGGCGGTGTCCGGCCGCGAGGTCCACATCTCAATCGACCTTGGAATCGGCAGGGGCTCCGCGCGCGTGTGGACCTGCGATCTTACGCACGGCTATATCGACATCAATGGAAGCTACAGAAGCTAGCTAGCGTTTCCTGCGTTTCGCGGCGGTCGCTTCACCGCCTTTGCGCCCGGCCTGCGCCTTGGTCATCTTGCGGCCTCCGCGGCGCGATGCGGCATGGTTGCTCTTCTTGCCGCGACCGCCGCCGCTCTTCTTGCCGCCGTGGTCTTCGGAATTGACGGTCGCCCACGCGCGCCGCTCGGCTTCTTTTTTCGACGTTCCGCGTTTCTCGTAACCTTGCTCGATATGCCGGGCCTTGCGCTTCTGCTTTCTGGTGTAGCTCGCCTTGCTGCCTTGGGCCACGCTGTCCTCCTGGGAAGTGTTCGAAATTCAACGGCGTGGCGTTGGAGTCAGTTCCCATTTGTGGACAGCGCCGGTTGGGCATTCCCGGCCGATTGCGATAAAAGTCGCCGTATTAATTAAGCTGCTCTTAATGGGGGGCCCGCATCATGGACGACACCGCGCGCCGACTGACGCTTGTCGTTGCCTGCGCGCTGATCGATCCGGACGGGCGCGTGCTCATTGCACAGCGTCCCCCGGGAAAGGCGATGGCGGGGCTATGGGAATTTCCTGGCGGCAAGATGGAAGCCGGCGAACGGCCGGAAGACTGCCTCATCCGCGAACTGAAGGAAGAACTCGGCATCACCGTGCGCGAGCCCTGTCTGGCGCCGTTCACCTTCGCATCGCACAGCTATGCCGAATTTCATCTCCTGATGCCGCTCTATCTGTGCCGGCGCTGGGAGGGCACGGTGCAGCCGCTGGAACATGCCGCCGTCAAATGGGTGCGCCCGCGCGATCTGGCGCAGTATCCGATGCCGGAAGCCGACCTGCCGCTTATTCCGATGCTGCGCGATCTTCTCTGAAGCGCTTCGTATGCGATGAAAGCGGCGCGACCGCGATCGAGTACGCGATGATGGCCGCCGGTATTGCCGTGGTGATCGTTACCGCCGTCGATACGCTCGGCCAGAACGTAAAAAGCGCCTTCTTTGACAAGCTCTCCACCGCGACGACGCCCTAGCTTCGTTTTGCAGGCGTGGTATCGCCGGCTTTCAGTTCCTTTGTCCCCAGCGCGTCCGCGAGGCGTGCTTGCGCCGAGCCGGGCCTGAGCGGCTTCTGCTGGCTCTCATGCGGCGTCCATCCTGTCAGATAGACGATGTCGAATGTGGCGCGCAGCCGGCCGTCGTCCTCGGCGTGGACGGTCCTGTAGTGCGTCAGGCTTGCCGCCAGCACGTCACGCCGTAGAGGCTTCCGCGGGCGCTGAGCCAGCGTGTTGGTTTCGCCCGCCGCGCGCAGATCCGAGATCAGGGTATCGAATTCGCGGTAACGCACGGTCGTGCGCTCGGTGTCGGCCACGGGCAGATTGAAGCCCGCGCGCTGCAACAATCCACCCAGGTCGCGCACGTCGGCGAACGGCGCGACGCGGAGGCTGGCGCCGCCCGACGTTTCCTCTTCGCCAGCGGCGAATGACTCGCGCAGTTCCCTCAGCGTGTCGCCGGCGAACAGCGCGGCGACGAAGAGGCCGTCCGGCTTCAGGGCGCGGCGGATCTGGATCAAGGCCCCGGGAAGATCGTTGACCGCATGCAGCGCCAGCACGCTCACCGCCAGGTCGAAACTTTGCTGGGGAAGGTCGAGCACCTCGGTTTCGGGGAAAGCGGCGCGCGTCCACGCATCGGCGAGCGGCTTCACCAGATCGAAGGCCGCGATGGCGCTGCCGATCTCCACCGCGTTATGGAACCGGCGATTGGCGGCGCCCGCCCGCTCCGTCACGCCCGCCGCGGCTTCCGCGACCAGAAAGCTCCGGCCGGGGAATTTCGCGGCGCGGTCACGCCGCAACGCCCGCGTCCTGCCGTCGAATATGTGGGGAACTTCGGCCAAATCTTTTCAAATCCCGGATACGGGTCATAAGCTAGCCGGTATGACGGCGATATTCGACATGCTCGCGCCGCTTCCTCGCCGGTTGGGTCGCGCGGCGCTCGATCTTCTTTTTCCTCCGCTCTGCATGATGTGCCGCAAGCAGGTGGGCGAGCCCGGCGCGCTGTGCGCCGATTGCTGGAAGAATGTCTCGTTCATCGACGGTCCGGCCTGCGTCAGCTGCGGGCTGCCGTTCGAATTCGATGTGGGGGGCGAAACGCGCTGCGCCACCTGCCTTGCCGATCCGCCTGCCTTCGACCGCGCCTGCTCGGTGATGCGCTACGACGCCTTCAGCAAGGGCCCGATACTGGCGCTGAAGCGGTCCGACCGGCACGACGTGGTTCCCGCCTTCGCGCGCTGGCTGGAACGGGCGGGATGGGATCTCATCACCGATGCGGACGTTATCGTGCCGGTTCCGCTGCATCCGGTGCGGTTGTGGATGCGGCGCTTCAACCAGTCGGCGCTTCTGGCCCAGGCGCTCGCACGGCGGGCTCGCAAGCCTTACGAACCCTTCGCACTGCAGCGGATGCGCCCGACGCCGAGCCAGGGCGAGATGCCTTCGGCGAAGGCGCGGCGCAGGAATGTGCGCGGCGCTTTCCGGGCAACCCGCGCGGAGGCCGTGAAGGGTCGCAAGGTTCTGCTGATCGACGATGTGTTGACCACCGGCGCAACTGTGGATGCCTGCGCGCGTGCGCTGAAGCGGGCGGGCGCGGCAAAAGTCGCGGTCTTGACGCTGGCCCGCGTCGCCCGGCCCCTGTGACGGCTCAATGACTGCCTATATATTGCGGAGAGTTGCGTCGCAGAGAGTCGGCCGTGCCCAAGATCACGATCTACACAACGCCCATTTGCCCCTATTGCGTCCGCGCCAAGCAGCTTCTGAAAAAGAAGGGTGCCGCGTTCGAAGAGGTGGACGTGTTCATGGACACCAAGGCGCGCAGGGAGATGGAAGAGAAATCCGGCGGCGCACGCACCGTCCCGCAGATATTCATCGGCGACACACATGTCGGCGGTAGCGACGACCTCTATGCGCTGGAGAGCGACGGCAAGCTCGATCCGCTTCTGAACGCATGACCGCATTCAAGGCCGCCTGCATCCAGTTGCGTTCTTCGGACGATGTCCATGAGAACATCCGCGAAGCGTCGAATCTTATCCGCGATGCGGCGCGCCAGGGTGCGCAGTTCATCGCCACGCCAGAGAACACCACGCTGATGGCGCCCGATGGCGGCGCCAAGCTCGACAAGAGTTGCCCCGAAGGCGAGGACCCTGCGCTGCCCGTGTTCCGGGGACTGGCGCAGGAACTGAGCGTCTGGATTCTGGTCGGCTCGCTTGCGATCAAGGTGAGCGGTTCGAAGACAGCGAACCGTTCCTTCCTGATCGACGCGCGCGGGCGCATCGCCGCGCGTTACGACAAGATCCATCTCTTCGATGTCGACCTTCCGTCGGGCGAAACGTACCGGGAAAGCAACACCGTGGCCGGCGGCGAGCAAGCGGTCACTGCGGAGCTGCCTTGGTGCACCGTCGGGCTCACCGTCTGCTACGACCTGCGGTTCCCGCAGCTCTATCGCGCGCTCGCCAAGAAGGGCGCGCAGCTTTTCACGGTGCCCAGCGCCTTCACCGAGACAACCGGCACGGCCCACTGGCACACGCTGCTGCGTGCCCGGGCGATCGAGAATGGCGCCTTCGTGATGGCACCGGCGCAGGGCGGCACGCACGCCAATGGCCGCAAGACCTACGGCCATTCGCTGATCGTGGGCCCGTGGGGCGAAATCCTCGCCGAGGGCGGCATAGATCCGGGCGTGTTCATGACCGAGATCGACCCGGCCCAGTCCGTCGACGCGCGGGCCCGAATCCCCAATTTGCGCCACGATCGTGAATTCGCCGGGCCCTGAAGCCCTTGTCTTCGGCGCTATTTTTCCTTGTTTCCGTGCCGGTATGGCCGCAATAACCGGCCAGAACTTGTGAAAACGAGAGGGCTCGCCCATTTTCGGGGCGTATCCGGAGTATCGCCGCCTTGATCGCCTACAGTCTCAATTGCGCAAAAGGCCATGAGTTCGAGGGCTGGTTCTCGTCCTCGTCGGCCTATGACGAGCAGGAGCAGAGCGGCAAGCTCGTCTGCCCGATCTGCAATTCGCGCAAGGTGAGCAAGGCGATCATGGCCCCGGCGCTGTCGTCGTCGGTCGGCAAGCAGAAATCCGCGCCGTCGCCGTCCGAGATGCGCAAGATGCGCCAGTTCATGACGGGCCTTCGCAAATACGTCGAAGAGAACGCCGAGAATGTCGGCGAGAAATTTCCCGAAGAGGCGCGCAAGATCCATTACGGCGAGATCGAGGAGCGTCCGATCTACGGCCAAGCCTCGCTCGAGGAAGCCGCCGACCTGGTGGAAGAGGGCATCGATGTCGCCCCACTGCCGCCGGACCTGAGCGACGCGAACTAGCGCCCTGCCACCACCATGTAGTTCACGTCGGTGTCTCTTGAGAGCCGCCAGTCCCAGCCCAGCGGATCGAAGCTGACCCCCTGCGTTTTCAATATCTTGAGCCCGGCATCTTCAAGCATTGCGCGAAGCCTAGCGGGCTCCACGAACTTGTCCCAGTCATGGGTTCCGGGCGGCAACCAGCCAAGGATGTATTCGGCTGCGACCTTGGCCAGGGCGAGCGCCTTTAAGGTGCGGTTGAGGGTGGCGACAAACATCAGCCCGCCCGGCTTCACGAGCGCCGCGGTCGATTCGAGATAGCCACGCAGATCGGCAACGTGCTCAACCACCTCCATGTTGAGGACGACATCGAAGGAGAGTCCCTCGGCCACCAGCGCCTCGGCGTCCGATGCCCGATAAGTGACCTTCGCGCCTGATTGGGCGGCATGCGCGCGGGCCGTGCCAATGTTCTTCTCCGACGGATCGACGCCAGTGACGGCGAAGCCCAGGCGCGACATCGGTTCGCTCAGAAGCCCGCCGCCGCATCCGATGTCGAGCAGCGAAAGGCCTTCGAATGGACGCAACGACGTTCCGTCGCGTCCGAAATGTGCCGCGACGGTTTCACGGATGAATTTGAGCCGGACCGGATTGAACTTGTGCAACGGCGCGAACTTGCCGGTGGGGTCCCACCACTCTGCCGCCATGCGGGAGAATTTCTCGATTTCGGACGGATCGACGGAAGGGGCTGCCTGTGCGCTCATAAGCCCATTCTAGGCTGGCTTTGCTGCGGTGGCGAATGACGCATTGAGCCGCGCGGTTCCGCCGTCTATGTATCGGAGCAGACTGGTTTTCGGGCGCTTATACCGCATGGCAAAGATCGTGATGAAGTTCGGCGGCACCTCCGTGGCCGACCTCGACCGCATCCGCCATGTGGCGACGCTGGTGAAACGCGAAGTCGACCGCGGAAATCATGTGGCGGTAACCGTGTCGGCAATGGCCGGCGAGACCAACAAACTCGTCGGCTGGGTGCGCGATCTTTCGTCCATGTATGACGCCCGCGAATATGACGTCGTGGTGGCGGCGGGCGAGCAGGTTTCGTCCGGTCTTCTGGCCATCGCGCTACAGAATATCGGCATCAATGCGCGTTCCTGGCTCGGCTGGCAGATCCCGGTGCGCACCTCTTCGATGCATGCCTCCGCCCGCATCGAGGCGATCGACAATGTCCAGCTCGATGAACGGCTGGCGCGTGGCGAGGTGGCCGTCGTTGCGGGTTTCCAGGGCATCGGCCCGGACAATCGGGTGACGACCATCGGGCGCGGCGGCGGGGACACTTCGGCGGTGGCGGTGGCGGCGGCGCTGAAGGCGGATCGCTGCGACATCTATACGGATGTGGACGGCGTCTACACCACGGACCCGCGCATCGTCTCCAAGGCGCGGCGGCTGGAAAAGATTGCCTATGAAGAGATGCTCGAGATGGCGTCCCTGGGCGCGAAGGTCCTGCAGACGCGATCGGTGGAGATCGCGATGCTCCATCGCGTTCCGGTGCGCGTGCTCTCGACATTCGATCCCGACAAGGGCGGAACCCTTTTGTGCGACGAGGAAGATATCGTGGAAAAGAAACCGGTCAGCGGCATCGCCTATTCGCGCGATGAGGCGAAGATCACGCTTCATCGCATCGACGACCAGCCCGGCGTGGCGGCCAAGATATTCGGGCCCCTGGCGGATGCCGGCGTCAACGTGGACATGATCGTCCAGAACGTCTCGCCCGACGGCAAGAAGACGGACCTGACCTTCACCTGCAGCCGCACCGAGCTCGGCCGCGCGCTCGACGCCATCGAGAAGGCGCGCGACGTCATCGCCTATCGCGAAGTCACCTCGGCGGCCGACGTGGCCAAGATCTCCATCATCGGCATCGGCATGCGTGCCCATCCCGGCGTAGCCCAGACCATGTTCCGGACCCTCGCGGAGAAGGGCATCAACGTGCAGGTGATCTCGACCTCGGAAATCAAGGTCAGCGTGCTGATCGCGGAAGAATATGTGGAATTGGCCGTCCGCGCGCTACACTCCGCCTATGAGTTGGATGCGGCCTAGGGAGTAGCTGAATGCCCGCCACCGGCGCCGGCAGTCCCAGATTCCTGCTGCGGCGCCTGCGCGAGATCATGGCCGATGGCTCGAGCGCGCAGACGCGGCTGGACAAGCTCGTCGCCCTCATCGCCTCGAACATGGTGGCGGAGGT
>DATIVW010000152.1:0-44925 GCA_035465595.1 Rhizomicrobium sp.
CTTCGGCGCGGTGCGTACCTATTGCCACTGCTTCTTCGGCCTCGGCGACGGCGGCGCGCTGGCGTTCTTCCAGTTCGAGAAGCCGGAAGACCAGGCGCAGTTCGGGCCGCAAATGCCGTTCTCGCCCTTCCATCACATCGCTCTCAATGTCGATGCGGAGACACAGAAAGGCATCGAGCAGCGCCTGAAGGCGGCCGGCTACAAGGAGCCGGGGCATTTTGTGCTGGAGCATGGCTATTGCCGCTCGGTCTATGCGACCGATCCCAACGGCATGATCGTGGAGTTCACGCTCGACGCGCCCAAGGCCGCGGAGATCAACGCCGAGCGCCGCAAGAAGGCGCATGCGGAATTGAAGAAGTGGCTTGGCGGCGACCACACCTCCAACAACACCTATCGCTAGGAGCGGCCATGGGAACGATCCCGAAAAAGGTTCATCCGCTCATTGACGGCGCGTTTCCACATCACACTTGCCTGATTGGCACGGTGCTGGACAACGGTTTCGCCCAGATCACCCCGCGGGGTTCGACGCAGGTCTACGACGACAACCACATTTCCATATGGGAGCGCGGCCGCGGCACGACCACGGCACTGATGAAGGACGGCACCAAGACCACCGTATTCTTTTTCGACCTGGGCAAGAAGGACGTGCTGCCCATCGGTGGCCTCGCCCGCTTCTACGGGACCGCGACGATCCACAAATCCGGCCCGGTCTACGACAGGGTGTGGGAACGCCTGATCGAGCCGGAAAAGAAATCCGATCCGGAGAAGAATGGCTGGGCCGTTCTGATCAAGATCGATCGCGCCGAAGACCTTCTGGGCCAGCCGCTCACAGACTGAACAGCACTCAAGGGGAGGATGCCATGAAGTTCACGACAGCGTTCTGCGTTTGCGCGCTTTTCTCCGCTGGTCTTGCGTCATCGGCTTTCGCGGGCACATGGGATGGGGCTTACGGCAACACGATCGTATCCACCTATTCCAACGGCAATGTGGTGAAAGTCTATGTCGAGCCCGACCACACCTATTCCATCACGCTGGGCGACGGCTCAAAGCTGAAAGGCACATGGGCCGACGGCGCGGGCGGAAGCTGCTTCACGGTCACCGATCCGCCGCCCAAACCGGGCGCGACGCCCACCTGCTTTGTGATCAGGGAATACAAGGTGGGCGACACCTTCGAAGGCTCCGACGCGTTCGGCAGCTTCAAGGGCGTAATCAATCCGGGACGCTGAAAGCGCTCGCCAACCTCACGTGAAGACGATTGTGCGGTTGCCGTCGAGCACGACGCGATGCTCGGCGTGCCACTTTACGGCGCGCGCGAGCACACGGCTTTCGATGTCGCGCCCGACCGCCGCCATGTCCTCCGCCGACATGGCGTGCGTCACGCGGTCCACTTCTTGCTCGATGATCGGTCCTTCATCCAAAGCGTCGGTCACATAGTGCGCCGTGGCGCCGATCAGCTTCACGCCGCGGTCATGCGCCTGCTGGTAGGGCCGCGCGCCCTTGAAGCTGGGCAGGAAGGAATGATGGATGTTGATGATGCGCCCGCGCCAGCGATCGCTGAATTCGCGCGACAGCACCTGCATGTAGCGCGCGAGCACGACGAGATCGATCTTCTTCGCCGCGAGGATCTCCTCCAGCGCTGCCTCCTGCTCCGCCTTGTTGTCCCCCGTCACCGGCAGGTAGCGGAAAGGAATGCCGTTCGCCGCCGCCACATCCGCGAAATCGCGATGATTGGACACGATCAGTGGAACCTCGATCGGCAGCGCGCCGATGCGCAGGCGATAAAGCAGGTCCACCAGGCAATGGCCGAACTTCGACACCATGATGACGGTGCGCGTCTTGCGCGCGGCATCGTGGAAATGCGCATCCATCGCGAATTCGCGCGCGATGCCGGCAAACCCTGCCTCCACGTCGGCGACCGTGCGCCCTTCGGGCAGGGCAAACGACGTGCGCAAGAAGAAGCGGTCATTCGCGCGATCGCCGAATTGCGAGCTGTCCACGATGTTGCAGTCCTGCTCGAACAGGTACCGCGACACTGCCGCCACGATGCCCATCTTGTCGGGACAGGACAGCGTGAGAATTCCGTGGGGCTCAAGTGCACTCATGGCTGAACCTTATCATGCGAAAGCGCCGCGCAACTGGATCGCGAGATCGCGCCTCTCCCAGGAGAAGCCGCCATCGGCATCCGGCGCGCGACCGAAATGTCCATAGGCGGCCGTGCGCGCATAGATCGGCCTGTTGAGGCCCAGATGCTCGCGGATGCCGCGCGGGCTGAGATCCATCAGCTCCCGCAGCGCCTTCGCGAGCCGCACCTCGTCTACCTCGCCGGTGCCGTCCGTGTTGACATAAACCGACAGCGGCTTCGACACGCCGATCGCATAGGACAACTGGATCGTGCAGCGCCCGGCCAACCCGGCGGCGACCACGTTCTTGGCCAGATAACGCGCCGCGTAAGCCGCGGAACGATCCACCTTCGTCGGATCCTTGCCACTGAAGGCGCCACCGCCATGCGGGGCCGCGCCGCCATAGGTATCGACGATGATCTTGCGGCCGGTCAGCCCACAATCGCCGTCCGGCCCCCCGACAACGAAACGGCCCGTGGGGTTCACATAGAAGTCCGCATCATCGCACATCCAGCCTTCGGGCAGCGCGCGCACGACATGCGGGCGGACGATGTCGCGCACGTCGTTCTGGTCCAGTTCCTCGCTGTGCTGCGTGGAGACGACGATGGATGCGGCGCGCACCGGCTTGTCGCCCCGGTATTCCAGCGTCACCTGGCTCTTCGCATCCGGCCCCAGCAGCGGCTCTGCCCAGCCATGCCGCGCGTCCGACAGCGAACGCAGGATCGCATGGGCGTAATGGATGGGCGCCGGCATCAGCTCTGGCGTTTCGTTGCAGGCATAGCCGAACATGATGCCCTGATCGCCTGCGCCTTCGTCCTTGTTGCCCATAGCATCGACGCCTTGCGCGATGTCGGCGGACTGATTGTGCAGCAGGCAATCGATCTGCGCCGTGCGCCAGTGAAAGCCATCCTGGACATAGCCAATGTCCTTGATCGCACTTCGCGCACGCTCGACCAGCGCATTGCGGTTGAGAAGCGAATGACCGCGCACTTCGCCGGCCAGCACCACGCGATTGGTTGTCGCCAGCGTCTCGCAGGCCACGCGCGCCTGCGGATCGGCCGCGAGAAACAGATCCACGATCTCGTCCGAGATGCGGTCGCACACCTTGTCGGGATGGCCCTCGGAAACCGATTCGCTCGTGAACAGAAAATCCTTCGGCGCGCTCATTGGCATATGCAGTATTCGGAATATTCTTCGATAATCGAAATAAGCGTCACCCGCCACTCCTGCCCGTAAAGGAACGTCGAATTTCCGGAGAATCTCTCGCTGGGTCAAACAGTTATTTGCTGGCCCTGGGACGCGGGATTGACGCGAGAAGAACTCGCCACCCGCTAAATGTTTCAAATATCGAATTTTTTTTCGGTTTCCGCGGAACTTGCAGCGGCCCCACCGAAAACCGGGTCCGGCGTTCGATCAGGTCCCCGGGGTTGGTGTTCGGCGGACCGCCGCCGGATTTTTCGCCGTCTGGCGGCATCGGCTCGGTGAAATTCCACCGCGTGGTGGCGTCGGTCTTTCCGCGGCTTCCCGTGCCTGAGCCGGCATCAAGCCAATACACCCTTGATCACGACATAGAGTCCGACGATCGTCACGACGGAGCTGAATATCAAAGTCAATGTTCGGCGATTTGCGGCCAGCTTTCCGGCAAGACGGATGCCGACAAGACCGCCAACCACGCCGCCCGCGATGAAGAGCGCCGCCAGCATCCAGTCCACCAGGCCGGAAAGCGCGTAACTGATCGCCGTTGTTGCCCCGAACGCCGCGACAGATACAAGAGAAGAACCAATTGCATTGAGTAGCGGCATCGATGTGGCGGTGACGAGGCCCGGAACGATCAAGAAGCCGCCTCCGATCCCAAAAAAACCCGACAGCGCGCCGACCCCGAATCCGGCTCCAGCCAGGGGTGGCAGCAACCGCTTCGCTGACTGCGTATCGAGGCGGACAGCGGGCTGGTCGCCGCCGCGATGCGGTCGCAACATCAGCGCGGCGATGGCGATCATCAGGACGCCGAACCCGGCGAGCAACTTCGCGCCATCAATGGCCTTGCCGAATTCTGCCCCAATGGCCGCACCGGCTATACCGAAGATTGCGAAGACGGTGGCACAGGGCCATTTCACGTTCTTGTCCCGCGCATGCCCCAGCAGATTGATGAACGCATTCGCCGCCACCGCCACAGCGCTGGTGCCGATGGCAACATGCGGCGACGACACGCCAACGACATATGCCATCAACGGAACCGCAAGGATCGAACCGCCACCACCGATAAGGCCGAGCGAGGCGCCCACGAGACCGCCGGATAGCAAGGCCAGAATGATCTGCAGGGTCGTCATTTGCAGTACAGCTCCTTAAGGAGCTTGAGAGAACGCTGCATGCGTGAATCACGCACGAGCTTGTAATAGATGGTCTGCGACTCTCGGCGGGTTTCCACCACTGCCGCCGTACGCAACTTGGCCAAGTGCTGCGACAAAGCCGACTGGCTGAGCCCAACCGCTTCGGACAGCGCGCCAACCGACACTTCGCCGGACTGCATCAGCTCGCAAAGTATCAAAAGGCGCTTGTCGTTGGCGAGCAGCAGCAAAAATTCTGCTGCCTGTCCGGCATTTTTCCTGAGACGTTCCAGCTCGCCCCGCCGCATCTTTCCATCCACACTTGCTAAATTAGCCATAGCTTATATATATAAATGATCAAGGAGCAAGGATGAATTCCAATGCCCGCCAAACCAGCGATTTCCGCCTATTTTGACGAGGCCACCAATACGGTGACCTATCTTGTCGCCGACCCGCAGTCGGGCGAGGCCGCAGTCATCGATCCGGTGCTGGACTTCGACCATCGCAATGGCAACGCCTCGGCACAATCCGCCCGAAAAATCCTGGAAGAGGCGAAAAGGCGTGGACTAAAGATTGTGTGGGTGCTGGAAACGCACGCCCACGCCGACCATCTTACCGCTGCGAGCTTCATCAAAGCCCAAACCGGCGCCAGGATCGCCATCGGAGACCGCATCGGAACTGTCCAAGGCGTCTTCCGCCAGGTATTCAACCTGCCCAACGTCTCCATCGACGGCGCCGAGTTCGACCGGCTTTTGAAGGATGGCGACGCGCTTTCGCTTGGCAAGCTGACAATTGAAGTGCTTCACACCCCGGGACACACGCCGGCTTGTGTCAGCTACAGAATCGGCGATGCGGTGTTCGTTGGCGACACGCTTTTCATGCCCGATTATGGGACGGCACGCACGGACTTTCCCGGCGGCGATGCCGCAACGCTCTATCGATCGATCAAGAAGATCCTGCGTCTCCCGCCCGGGACGCGCCTCTTCATGTGCCATGACTACAAGGCGCCCGGCCGGGACCATTTCGCATGGGAAACGACCGTTGCGGAGGAACGTGAGAAAAACATCCACATTCGCGATGGCATAAGCGAAAATGAGTATGCGGACATGCGCAACAAGCGCGATGCAACACTTGCCGCGCCCGTGCTTCTCCTCCCGTCAATCCAGGTGAACATCCGGGCGGGCCGCTTGCCCGAGCCTGAAGACAACGGCACGCGCTACCTGAAAATCCCGCTGCGGCCGGATGAAGACCTGAAGTCCATTGCCTAACGGTTCTCCGGCGCGGCGATGATTGGGCGATCCGCGTCGCGCAACCAGACATAAATTGCCGGTATCACAAGCACCGTCAGAAGTGTGGAAGACGCCAGGCCAAAGAGCAGCGAGATCGCCAGTCCCTGAAAAATCGGATCGGTAAGGATCGTGGCCGCACCAATCATCGCGGCCAGGGCGGTCAAGAGGATCGGGCGGAAACGCGTGGCGCCGGCATCCAGCAGAACATCCCGCAAAGTCTTGCCGCCTTCTTTCGTACCATGACGGATGAAGTCCACCAGCAGAATCGAGTTCCGCACGATGATGCCGGCCAGGGCGATGAATCCGATCATCGATGTCGCGGTGAATGGCGCGCCAAATAGCCAGTGACCGAGCACAATGCCGATCAATGTCAGCGGAATGGGTGTCAGGATCACCAGCGGAAGCTTGAAGCTGCCGAACTGTGCCACAACGAGGACATAGATGCCGAGCAGGGCAACGAAGAATGCCGCCCCCATGTCGCGGAAGGTGACGTAGGTGACTTCCCATTCGCCATCCCACAACAGTGACGGCTTCGCTTCGTCGGCCGGTTGCCCGTGAAACAGGATTGTCGGCCGCGGGGCGCTTGCCCAGTCGTGCTCTTTGATCAGCCTGTCCACCGCGAACATGCCATAGATGGGGGACTCGAATTCTCCGGCGAGTTCCGCCGTCACCATGTCGGCATAGTGGCCGTCGCGGCGGAAGATCACCGGCGAACCCGTCTCTTCCTTCACACTCACCACGTCGCCAAGCTCCACCACCGCCTTGTTTCCGGGCTGCGCGTTTGCCGGAACAGGCGTAGATGCGAGCTTTTGGGACCAGGAAAGATCGCTTTTGGGCTCGCGCACCACGATTGGGATGGGATCGCGATCTTCGCCGCGGTGGGAATAGCCGACCACCTGCCCGCCAAGCAAAGCGTTCAGCGTGTCGTAAACATCCGACTGCTCGACACCGAAATATTCGAGCTTGTCCTGATCAATGGATATGCGCAGACGCGGGCGTGGATCGCCCCAGGAATTGTCTACGTCCACGATATAGGGAACCGCCTTGAAGAGATTTTCGACTTCCTTCGCGACGGCACGGCGCGTCTTCGTGTCCGGCCCATATATCTCCGCAAGCAATGTCGAGAGCACCGGCGGCCCGGGCGGGACCTCCACGACCTTTACGACCGTACCCTTCGGAAACTGCAGCGCATCAAGCTTTTGGCGCAGGTCAAGCGCGATCGCGTGACTTTCGCGGTTGCGCTCGGACTTGTCGGCGAGATTGACCTCCAATTCGCCCATCTCCGGCTGGGCGCGCAGGTAGTAGTGGCGAACGAGACCATTGAAGTTGAACGGCGCGGCCGTCCCGGCATAAGCCTGGATCGACATCACCTCCGGCAGCGTTTTCGCCACGCGCGCCGCGCGGAACAGCGCTTGTGCAGTATCTTCGGTGGGCGCACCCTCCGGCAGGTCAACCAGGACTTCCATCTCGGATTTGTTGTCGAAAGGCAAAAGCTTGACCGTCACATTCTCAGTATAGAACAGCACGCAGACGAGACCGGTCGCGCCGGCAACGTAAGCGAGAAAGCGCCTGGCGCTGCGCCGATCACGCACAACAAGAGACGCTATCGTTCGATAGAGTGCACCCAGCCTGCCCTCGCCGTGATGTTCCCGTGCGTGACGTTTGCGCTGTTTGCCCGAGAATTTGAGAAGCGCCCATGGCGCAATCACCATTGCTACGAAGAAGGAGAACAGCATCGCCGCCGATGCATTCACCGGGATAGGCGCCATGTAAGGTCCCATCATGCCCGAGACGAACAGCATCGGGAGAAGCGCCGCCACCACGGTGAGCGTGGCTACGACCGTCGGGTTACCGACTTCCGCTACGGCTTCGATGGCGGCCGTCATCCGGTCGCGGCCGTCCTGCATCGCCCAGTGCCGCGCGATGTTCTCCACCACCACGATCGCGTCATCCACAAGGATGCCGATGGAGAAGATCAGCGCGAACAGGCTCACGCGATTGATCGTGTAACCCATCAGGTTGGCGGCAAAGAGCGTCAGCAAAATGGTCGTGGGAATCACCACGAGCGTTACCCCGGCTTCCCGCCAACCAATGGCAAACCCTATGAGAAGAACAATGGAAACCGTCGCAAGCCCCAGATGGAAGAGAAGCTCGTTCGCCTTGTCGTCGGCGGTTTTTCCGTAGTCGCGCGTCACTTCGACATTGACGTCGGATGGCACAAGCGATTGACGCAAGACGTTCATGCGCTTCACGAGCGCGTCGGACACGACCACGGCGTTGGCACCGGCGCGTTTGGCAAACGCCACAGTCGCGGCAGGCACGGCTGCCCAGTCGTCTTTTCGCGCCATGGACCAGACATGATGCTCCGTCGGGCTCGGGCCGATCACGACCTTTGCAAGATCGCGCACATAGACCGGGCGGCCGTCGCGCGTAGTGATAAGCAGCAGGCCTATATCCGGAACGCCCGACAGCGTGCGGCCCGCTGTTGCCTCATACATCCTTCCGTGCTCGCGCAACTGGCCGGCCAGGAATGAGCGGTTGGCGCCCTGAAGCTTCGCCTCAAGCTGCTGCAGCGTGACACCATAGAGCGCAAGCTTGTCGGGGTCAGGCTCCACGCTGATTTCGTTCGGCATGCCGCCGGAAATGTAAGAGAGCCCGACATTGTCGACCTTCATCAACTCCGACTGCAGCTTCCCCGCCAGCTCGTAGAGATCCTTTTCGTTCCACCGGGCTGCGGCGGCAGGTTTCGGCGACAGCGTCATGGTGACGATCGCCACGTCATTGATGCCGCGCGCGATGATCAGCGGCTCGGGAATTCCGGCCGGTATCCTGTCATAGTTCGCGCGGATCTTTGCCTGCACGCGCAGGATTGCGTCATCTTCACTGGTACCGGTGAAAAAGCGCACCGTCACCATCACACGATCATCTTGCGTCTGGCTGTAGACGTGCTCGACGCCGTTGATGCCTTTGACGATATTCTCCAGCGGTTTGGTGACGAGTTCGGCGGCGTCCGGCGCTTTCAATCCGTTGGCCTGTACGAATATGTCGACCATCGGCACGCTGATCTGCGGCTCTTCCTCACGCGGAATAACCGCCAGCGCGATGATGCCGAACACAATGGCCGCAAGTAGAAACAGCGGCGTCAACGGCGACTGAATCGTGGCGCGCGTAAGCCGCCCGGAGAGCCCCAACTTCATGGCCGAAGCAGCCGATCGCCGGGTTTGAGGCCTGAGAGAATCTCAAGGCCGTTGCCAAGTTTCGGCGTCGGCCATTCCTGTCCGCGCTGCACAGGAACGTCGATCGCGCCGGAATCGCGCGTCCACACCCGCGCATAATCGATGCCGAAACGGGTTGTGATGAGGTCTTCCGGGACAACTATGGCGTTGCGCCTTCCCGCCGACATCCAAACGCGCACGCGCTCGCCCACGAAATAATCCGCAAGACCGGCCACGGTCGCATCTGCCACGACATGGCCGTTATCGACTTGCGGATAGATCAGCTTGATCTTTCCGTATTGGGGGCCCTTGAGGCCGACATCCGCGCCGTCCAGTCGTACCGGGTCGCCGACTTTCAGAAATCGCGCATGTCGTTCGGGAATCTGCAGACGCAACACAAAGTCCTGTTCCGCGACCGTCGCGATGACATCACCAGGCATGACAACGGTGCCCGCGGTGACCGGTACCGTAATCACGCGGCCGGAAGTCGGTGCCAGCACCTGGCCCTGTGTTTGCTGTTCCTGGACAACGGAGCGCTGCGCCGCGATCGATTTCAGATTGCTCTGAGCGACATTGTAGTTTGTCCGCGCCTGGTCGGCAGCGTTTCTGGAAATAGCGCCGGCGGCAATCAGCCGTTGCGCACGATCAAACTCGACCTTCGCTTGCGCAAGCTGCGCCTGGGCCGCCTGCACCTGCGCCTGATAGGAGCCGACTTCCAGCGAGAGCTTCTGGTCTCCCACCAGCGCGATCCCCTGCCCCCGATCGACGTGGTCCCCCTGGCGAACCTTCAATTCGATTATTGTGCCGCCGGTGCGCACGCGCGCCGGCACGACATAGGCAGACTGGATGGTGGCGAAGACAGATTTCTCGTCCGCAATCTGCGTCTGATGAACCACATAGACTGAAGGCTGCGGCCCATTGTGCATCGCCGGCTGCGCTGCGAGCCCAAGAAAGCCGAGTAAGCCGATGAGCCAGTGCAGCATGCATCGGGTCAGCGCTTCTCGCGCGCCTTTCCTGTCGCAGGATCGATGCAGACCGTCGGAAGCCCGCTCGCTTTCCAAGCCTGAATGCCACCCTTCATGTGGCTATCGAAAGCAAGTCCGGCCATCTCGCACGCAGCAACCGCTTTTGCGGAACGCATGCCCGAGCCGCACTGGAAAACGATCTTAAGATCTTTGGGTTCCGGCAGCGCACCGGGATCGAAGGAAGAGAGCGGAAACAGCAGTGCACCTTGAATGTGTTCCGCCTCGTACTCGGCGGGCTCGCGCACATCGATGAGCATGATCGATTTCTCCGCCAGCCAGCGGGCAACATCTTTTGGGTCGAGATTCTGCAGCGGCATGAGTTCCTTCTCCTTGGGCGCTTGACTGCGGCGTCCGGCGTGCGAATGGCCGAAGGGCCATAGTAGATTTTGTAAATTAGAAAACTACATCGGCGCATGGCCTTCATTGCGGTCGATCAACGAAGGCAAAACGGAGCTGAGCACAATATAAGAGAGGAGACGTGCCGATGGCTAAAATCGTTGTTTTGGGCGCCGGTCTTGGCGGCGCCCTCGCCGCTTATGAAATCGCCCCCATCATGGGGCCGAGCGATCAATTGACCGTTGTGGGCCAAGGACAGCGCTACCACTTCGTTCCATCAAATCCCTGGGTCGCAGCGGGATGGCGGGATCGCGACGAGATCGAGGTCGGCCTTGGTCCGATAATGGAAAAAAAGCGAATCCAATATCTGACGCAAGGCTGCAAGCGCGCCCATCCGGCAGAGAACAGATTGGAGCTGAATGACGGCAGCTCCCTTACATACGACTATCTCGTGATCGCAACGGGTCCTGACCTTGCCTTCGACGAGATCGAGGGCCTGGGTCCACAGCACTTCACCCAATCGATCTGCCATGTCGACCACGCCGAAAAGGCGCACGCGGCGCTCGAGGCGTTCGCGAAGAACCCGGGACCGATTGTAGTAGGCGCCGTGCAGGGCGCATCCTGTTTCGGACCGGCCTACGAATTCGCATTCATTCTCGATACCGAACTTCGGAAACGAAAAATCCGCGACAAGGTACCCATGACCTTCGTCACGTCCGAGCCCTACATTGGGCATCTCGGCCTCGACGGCGTTGGCGATACCAAGGGACTGCTCGAGAGCGAGCTCCGTCAACGGCATATCAAGTGGATTACCAGCGCCAAGGTGCAGCGCATCGCGGCAGGCAAGATGACCGTCGACGAAATCGGAGAGGACGGTGCCGTCAAGAAGTCGGTGGAATTGCCTTTCGGTTATTCCATGATGCTTCCGGCCTTCCGCGGCGTGGAAGCCGTGCGCGGCATTGATGGTCTCACCAACCCGCGCGGCTTCATCATCATCGACAAGAAGCAGCGCAACCCAAGATACCCGAATGTCTTCGCTATCGGTGTGTGCGTAGCCATCCCACCTACAGGACCGACGCCGGTCCCCGTAGGCGTGCCCAAGACAGGTTTCATGATCGAGTCCATGGTCACGGCAACAGCAAAGAACATCGCCGCACTGCTTCGCGGCAAGGATGCCGATGCCGAAGCGACGTGGAACGCCGTCTGCCTGGCCGACTTCGGCGACGGCGGCGTAGCCTTCGTGGCGGAGCCGCAGATCCCGCCGCGCAACGTGAACTGGGCGGCTCATGGCAAATGGGTTCATTTCGCCAAGATCGCCTTCGAGAAATATTTCCTCCACAAGATCCGGCGCGGCGAAAGTGAACCGTTCTACGAACGCTTGTTTATGGAGACCTTGGGCATCCGTCGCCTGACGGAGAAACGGTAGCAGGAGAGCAACAATGAACGTCGACAAAGCCGTTATGGCATTCGCCGGACTCGTCGTTTTGACGGGCCTTGTCTTGGCGCAGCTCTATTCTCCGTGGTGGCTGCTGCTAAGCGCTTTCGCCGGTCTGAACATGTTTCAGGCCGCGTTCACCGGGGTTTGCCCCGCCGCAGTCGTCTTTCGCAAATTGGGACTGAAACAAGGCAATGCTTTCCGCTAGACGAGCGCAGGCAGCGATTGGCAGAGAGCCTGGACTATCACGCCTGTTTTGATCGCTTCGAACTACGGCGAACGGTGATGGACGGGTGATGGTGGGTGCGAACCGTTGCCTTGCCACGTCCCTCCATACGATGACCGACGCGGATATCTGAGGCTTGCGGGCTGAGGACACGAACCGCTGCCGCGAGATACCGCACTTCGGGCGAATTCCGGGCGTCGCTTCTCGTTTGGCCGACTAGCTTTCGACCGGTGCGTCACCAAATTCCTTGGCCATGAATCCGGCAAAGAGATTGGCGAGCGGAAGATTATCAACCGAATTCGGCAGATCGTTCGGATGCACGAACTCGTCCGCGAACCAGGGATAGAGCTTGGGTGAAAATGCCTCGCGCAGCCATTCGATTAGGCGGCGCACCCGCGCGATGCGGTTGCCGTGCGGGTGATAGGCGAGCCAGATGTCGAACTGCCAGCGCATGATTTTGCTTGGATCGTCGTCCCGGCGGATATCGATGGGAACAACGGGCGCGCCCATGGCATTGGCGTAGGTCGGCAGCGCGCCGATTCCCGCACCCTTCGCGGTTGCCCAGTAATGGGCGCTGCTGACATTGCTGCGGAAGGTCACCAGCGTCTCCATCGAATGATTGGGAAAGACGCTGTCCCATTGCGATTCCATCTGAGCCTGCGGTGACACCTGCAGCACGATGCGATGCTGGGCATATTCGCTTTGGGTCGAAGGCTTGCCGTAGAGATCGACATAGGATTGTGCCGCGAACGGCATCGAGTGCAGCCGCCCGAGCCGGACGACTTTCAGATCCTGATTTGTGGGCGGCGCCAGCTGGACGCCGACATCGGCTTCGGAGCGCAAGATGTCCGCCGGCGACATCGCGCATTGCATCTCCACCCGAAGCTTCGGAAATGCCCGCTGAAACTCGATCAGCCGCGGAGCCACCCAGAAGGTGCCAAGCCCTTCAGTGATGGCGAGTTTGACCGCGCCTTCCATCGCCGGGGCATTGCGTTCGCGGGCCCGGACGACGTCGAAATAGGCCTGCTCCATCTTGAGCGCCGCCTCGAAGATCCGCTGGCCTTCTTCGGTGGGATGCACGCCGTAGACATCGCGGGTGGCGAGCGTCACGCCGCAATGCTGCTCGAATTCGGCAAAGCGGTGGCGCAGGGCATTGAGCGATAGCTTGAGCGGCTCGCAGGCCGCCCGGAAGCTGCCGCGCCGCACGATTTCCAGGAAAATCCGCGTCCCGTCCCAGTCGGTTACCGGACGGGTCCCGGCGGATTTGGGTGGTGCATCCACCGGAACACCTCTTTCGCGTTTTGGCTGCACGTAGCTCCCGGGCTTTGACGCTAGCCTCTGGAAGTATTGATCGAATCAAGGCGCGGGGCCAGAGCGATGACATTTCAGTCCCGGGATGAGGCGTTTGCAACCGCGCCGCGCAGGCCGCGCCGGCACGACATCCTGGCGCTTGATCTGGAACGGCTCAGCCGGCGATTTGTCATCTTCACCCCCAGCGGCAAGACCATCGCCGAGGTGGCGGCCATGGGCGCCCGCCACATCGGGGCTGTCGCGGCTCCCGACATCGTCGAGCGCATCGTCACCCACAATCCGGATAATCTGTGGGCAATTGCGCGCCGCAGCCGGTTCGATGCCGCCCATCCGGTGGCCGAGGGCTTCTATGCTTTCCTGATGCTCAACGCCGAGGGTCTGAAACGCCTCAGCGAAGGGACCTTCGACGGTGCCCATCCGAATCCGGCGCTACTGTCGGCGCAGAACGAGCGCCCTGCCGGCATCTATGCCTGGGCGGTGTGTGCGCCCGGAGGCGCGGCCGCCGCGCTGCCGCTGGTGATGCAGAAACTGGCGACGCCGCTCTACAAAAACATCGACATGTACGCCAATTCGGCCACCGAAGAGGGAGCCCGGTTCTTCGAGGCGATCGGCCTTCGCCGCGGCGCCATCATCAAAGGTCAGTGTCATCCCGGGATGTTCTGGCTCGACCGTTCCGGCACCGAAGGCCAGCCGCTTTACGATTCCTATTGCGAGAGCACGGCATCGCAGCGGATCGGGGTCAGTGTGGTGCGCAGCATCGAAGAACTCATGCGCGTCTTCACGGTCAGAAGCGCCGTATACGTCGCCGAACAGAACTGCCCTTACGCCGAAGAGTTCGACGGCAATGATTTTTGCGCGACCCACCTTCTGGGCTATGTCGGCAACGAGCCGGCCGGCTGCATGCGTATCCGCTGCTTCGCCGACTTCGCGAAGGTCGAGCGCGTCGCCGTCCGCGCCGAGTTTCGCCACAGCCGCCTGGTCCATCGGCTGATCCGCGCGGCCATTGCGCTGTGCCGTACCAAGGGCTATCGCCGGCTCTATGGCCAGCCACGCACGGATCTGCTGCGCTTTTACCGGCATTTCGGGTTCACGACTTTTCCCGGCAGCCGCATCCTGTGGTTTTCCGGCGTCGAATACACCGAAGTGATGCTCGAGCTGGAGCGCAAGGATGGCGCCCTCAGCATCGGCGCCGATCCCTATGTCCTCATTCGGCCGGAAGGCCGCTGGCACCGGCCCGGTGTTCTTGAGCATTCCGCCGAACGCCACCCGCCGCGGCAGGGCGCACCGGCATGAGCTTTCAATTTACACGAAAGGCGTTTGAGGAGTCGCGCACGCTGTACACGCTGGTTTTGATCAGCATGGGCAAGCGGATGGAGGCCGCGCGCGCGCGGTCGGTTGGTGCGATCGCTCAGTGCCGCTTGGCACTCTCCCATGCACGGCACGTTGGCCTGCCGATTTGCTTTGTGCATGACGCGCTTGGGACCCGGGGCGGGCGGATCGAAGGACTGATGCCGACGCGAAATGACCGGCTGTTCGTCCGCCGCGGCTTGTCTTGCTTCGACAGCTCCTATTTTGCGGAGGCCGCGTCCGGGATCCTGGTGCTTGCCGGGTTCATGACGTCCAATGCCATCCGCGCCACCGCGCACGATGCCCAGGATCACGCGCGCCCGCTCATCTTCCTGGAAGACGCGATCGTGCAACCATCCGGATCTTCAAGCTTGGCGCAACAGATGTTCGGACCGGTGCGCGCGGGGATCCGCAGTTGCACGACGCGGGGCTGGATCGAAGCGACCGGGCAGCAGGGAAAGGCTTGCTGAAGATGGCGCGGGGTTGGTCATGAACATCCGCACCGTCGCTGCACTTCTGGCTGCCGATCAGGAGCTCGAGGATATCGTTCGCCAGCTCAAGCGCCGCAATGATTGGCGCATGGCGAGCCGCGTCGGAAATGCGCGGGGCTCGCTGGCCAGATTGCTGGCGCTGGAACAGCAAGGTTTGCGCGATGCATTTGCCGAATATCTGCAGTCTGCAGACAACAATAGCGGTGTTTGAAACCAGTCCCGCGGGCGGGAACATCGCCTTGGGAAAACTGCTGTTGCGCGGGGACCTGGAATGCCGCCGGCATCGGGACTTGGGCGGACCCCGGCAGCGACGAACCTCGGCGAATGGATATTGGCGGGCCTGGTTGAAACCATGATGCATCCTAAGGCATTGAGATAGCTATGATATTTTGAAAGCGGCCGAGCAGCTGCAAACTTTTCTGCCAACCACGTCTGGTCGGGTAATTGGCACGACTTTGATCATTGTCATCATTCTCATGCCTATTGGGCCCCTATGATTTTAGATGTGGGTTTTTACGAAGCACTGGGTTCCGCTCGCCATGGATGCCAATAGGCCCGGCACTTCACACCCGGATGGCCGATTGCCGGGCCACGCCGCTGGCTGGCTGCGCCGTCTCATCGACACGACCCGCGCTCACCCCGTGATGTCACTTGCCATCCTATTTGCGCTCATTCTTGCCGCTGTGGTGGCGTGGTGGGTCCGCGGATCTGGCGCGGCCGCCGGATATGTCACGGCGCCGCTGGCGCGGGGCAACGTTACACAAGCGATAACGGCGACCGGTTCGGTCAACCCCGTACTTACGATCACCGTCGGCAGCTACGTCTCCGGCGTGATCCAGGAGATCGACTGCGATTTCAACACCAGGGTAAAGAAGGGCCAGTTGTGCGCGAAAATCGATGCGCGCCCTTATCAAACGATAGTCGAGCAGAACAGGGCCAGTGTCGCAACCGCCAGGGCGCAACTTCTGAAAGATCGGGCCGATCTCGCATACGCCCAGATCAACGAAAGACGCTACGCGAGTTTGAGTGCCCAGAATGCGACATCGCGCGACAGCTACGATGCCGCGGTCAACGCCCTCAACCAGGCGCGTGCGCAGGTCGCGGTGGATCAGGCGACGATCGAACAACGCCAGGCGGCGTTGGACGCAGCAATCGTCAATCTCGGATATACCAACATCGTTGCGCCCGTGGACGGGATCGTAGTGTCCCGCAACGTGACCATGGGGCAGACGGTCGCCTCGAGCTTTCAGACGCCGACGCTATTCCTCATCGCCACCGATCTCTCGAAGATGCAAGTCGATACCAGTGTCAGCGAGAGTGATGTCGGTGCCGTGGATGTCGGCAACAAAGCGCGTTTTACCGTCGAGGCATATCCTGACAGGACTTTCGAAGGCATAGTGGGTCAGGTCCGGCAGGCGCCGCAGACAGTGCAGAACGTCATTACCTACGACGTCGTCATCACGGCGGCGAACCCGCAAATGCTGCTGAGGCCCGGAATGACGGCAACCGTTCGCATCATCACGGCGCAGCGCCGGAATGTCCTGCGCGTCTCCGACACCGCGCTTCGCTACGTTCCCGGAGGTCTTTCACCTGCGGGTTCTCGGGAGAAACCGACTCCGGGCGTGTGGGTACTGCGCGAAGGTCGGCCAGTGCGCGTGACCATCGCGCCCGGCTTGGATGACGGCACCTATACAGAAATCCTCAAGAGCGACCTCAGGGAGGGTGACAGGGTCATCGTCTCCGAGAGCACGGACACCGCCCGCACAAGCCGCAGGTCCACGAATGGCGGGCCGGCATTGCGCCTGCCGTGAGCACAACTGCTCGCACATCCGAACAGGTGATCAGGACCCGCGGCATCGTTCGCACGTTCCATGCGGGAGATGTCGACGTGTTCGCCTTGCGCGGGATCGACCTCACAATCGAGCGCGGCGAGTTCGTGGCCATCATGGGCTCATCGGGCTCGGGCAAATCCACGCTCATGGCGATCCTCGGCTGCCTGGACCGGCCAACCGGCGGTCAATACTTTCTCGAGGGCGTCGACGTCGCGGGCTTGTCGGAGACCGCACTCGCCGCCGTCCGCAGCGAGAAGCTCGGTTTCGTATTCCAGAGCTTCAACCTCCTGGCTCGAACCAGCGCGATCGAGAATGTCGAACTGCCGCTGATCTATGCGACTTCGCCCCTCTCAGGTGGAGAACGGTCGGCCCGCGCACGTGAATCTCTGGAGCTGCTTGGCCTGAGTGATCGTGAACGCAACACACCCGGTCAACTCTCGGGCGGTCAGCAACAACGCGTCGCGATCGCACGGGCGCTGATCAATTCACCGTCGATCCTGCTGGCCGACGAGCCGACCGGCAACCTCGATACCCGCACCTCGCATGATATCATGAACACCCTCACGGCACTCAACCGGGAGCGCGGACTCACCATCGTGCTTGTTACGCACGAGGCGGATATTGCCGCCTATGCGGGCCGGATCGTCACCATGAGCGACGGCAAGATCCAATCGGACAGACGCAATGAGCGGCCCGCGGCCGTGCCGGCTCCAGCGATCGATGCCGGCGGCAAGGAAGGCCCGGCGAAGCCCGCGCGTGAAGACGGCGCCGTCAAACTGGCAGGTTCTACCGCATTCGGCCTGATGATCGTCACCGCAGCCTTGCAGGCGATCTTCCGCAACAAGATGCGGTCCGCCCTGACCATGCTTGGCGTCTTCATCGGCGTCGCCGCGTTGATCGCCATGATCGACGTGGGACAGGGCGCCAACGACGCCGTCAAAAAGCAGATTGAACGGCTCGGCACCAATTTGATCGTGGTGCTTCCAGGCGCCTCCACCTCGGGTGGCGCACGCGGCGGATATGGAAGCGCTTCAACGCTGAAAGTCCCCGACGCATTGGCCATCCAGCGCGACGACAAATCCGTCGCTCAAGTGAGCTATCTGATCCGCCAGTCCGGGCAAATTCTCTACGGAAACCAGAACTGGACGACCAGTATTCAGGGCGTGACACCGAACTATCCGCCCACGACCAACTGGCAGATCGCCTATGGCCGCGGCATTTCCAATGCAGACGAAGCCGACGCGGCACTAGTGGTCCTGATCGGCCAGACTGTCTGGCACCAGCTCTTCGGCGAATACACCAATCCGATCGGCGCCATGCTGACCGTGAAGAACACGCCGATGCGCGTCATCGGCGTACTGGGCTCAAAAGGACAGTCGGGATTCGGCACCGATCAGGACGATCTCATCATGATCCCCTTCACCACGGCGGAGCGCAAGGTTCTCGGGGCCGCAGCGCCAAGCCAGCAAAGCCAGGCCAATACACTCTACGGCACGATCAGCAATCCCTATGGCATCCAGCCGCGCCTGACCGGATACGTCAATCAGATCTATGTGCAGGCGGCGGGCCCTGATCTCGTCCAGCAGGCGGTCGACGAAGTCACGCACACTCTGGCGCTGCGGCATCGAATTCGTGCGGGCGACAAGAACGACTTCTCCGTGCGCAACCTCAGCCAGATCGCAACCGCTGCCGAAAGCAGCAGTCAGACGATGTCTTACCTATTGGCGGCGGTCGCCTCCATTTCGCTGCTGGTCGGCGGCATCGGCATCATGAACATTCTGCTCGTTTCTGTCACGGAACGTACCCGCGAAATCGGCTTGCGCATGGCGATCGGCGCAAGGCGCATCCATGTGTTGCTGCAATTCCTGACCGAGGCCGTGCTGCTCAGCGTCGTGGGCGGCATGGCCGGAATTATCGGCGGGCTCATTGCTTCCGAAGTGATTTCCCTCGTCGCCGGCTGGCCGACGCCGATCGTGTGGTCCGCCATCGCGGGCGGTTTCCTGTTCTCGGCGCTGGTTGGCATGTTCTTCGGCTATTATCCCGCGCGCAAAGCTGCACGGCTCGATCCCATAGAAGCGCTGCGTTACGAATAGTCGCCGCGAGCGGCCATTCTGTCGATTATTGAACATTGAGAATTGGGATTATCGGATTAACCCGACGATATTCCAGATCACCCAGGCGGTGAGCACAGCGATCAGCGTGACATTCGCAATGAGGATCGCCCAGTACTTGACCGGCTGTCTGGATCTCAAAATTCTCTCGACCACCCGTCTGTCACCGCTAGCCGAAGAAATCTCACCCGATCGCCACCTGCGCAGGTTGATCCATACCAGAAAAGGGATGAGCGCAATCAGAGCGACTGTCCAGATCACGGTTTCGCTCACCTCGGTGATCCTCCGTATTCCTAAACGATCTCCATTAGCCGGCCGAGAGGCCCGCCATGGGGTCGCTTGTAGCTCAGCCCTGCGGCGATCCAGCCGGCCCAAATGTCAGGTATAGAATCGTTAAACTTGCACTATTAATATTATAATGTACTATATAACACGAAGATATGATGCACCAAACATGATAACCGCATCGCAATTGCGTGCCGCCCGAGCGCTTGCCGGTGTCGATCAGCGCCAGCTCGCGGACATGTCTGGTCTGTCCGTGCCGACCATCAAACGCATGGAAGCGAGCAACGGTCTTGTCCGCGGCAATGTGGATTCACTGAACAAGATCATCATTGCTTTGAACGCTGCGGGCGTGGAATTGATCGATGAAGGTGTCGCCAGTCCGGCCGGCGGACGCGGCGTACGCTTGAAGCCCGCCGGCACAGCATAGGAACCATTGCGATGCCAATCGGCATATTGCTGTGGTGCGTGTTCGTCCTTCTCGCTCTTGCGCTGGCGGCAATTGGTATCGCCACACGCCACTATGCAACGCCCATTCTCTATGCCGCGAGCGCTCTGATCTGCGGCGTCGCGGTCTTTACCGCGTCGGTAAACCTCATTGCGGGGTTGCCCGCGACATTGACATTGCCACTGGGCCTTCCATGGATCGGCGCGCACTTCCGGCTGGACGCGCTATCATCGTTTTTTCTGGTGATCGTCAATCTCGGCGGTGCGGCCGCCAGTCTCTATGGCATCGGTTATGGCCAGCACGAAACTGCACCTGCGCGCGTGCTGCCGTTCTTCCCTGCGTTTCTCGCAGGCATGAACCTCGTCCTTTTAGCGGATGACGCATTCACATTCCTTTTGTCGTGGGAATTCATGTCGCTGGCCTCATGGGCCCTGGTAATGGCGCATCATCGCGTGCTCGAAAATATGAGGGCTGGCTACATCTATATCCTGATGGCGAGCGCCGGCACATTCGCGCTTCTGCTGGCCTTCGGTCTGCTTGCAGGACCGGATGGCGGCTATGGATTCGCCGCCATCCGCGCCAGCCATTCAACCCCGCTTCTCGCCGCGCTCGTCCTGCTGCTGACGCTTGTGGGCGCCGGTTCGAAAGCGGGCCTGGTGCCTCTGCATGTCTGGCTGCCGCTGGCGCACCCTGCGGCACCCAGCCATGTTTCGGCACTGATGAGCGGTGTGATGACGAAGGTCGCGATCTATGCCTTCATCCGCATCGTCTTCGATCTTTTGGGGTCGCCACAGTGGTGGTGGGGCATCGTCGTCCTGATGCTGGGCGGCGCGAGCGCCCTGATGGGCGTGCTCTACGCCCTTTTTCAGAACGACCTCAAACGCGTGTTGGCCTATAGTACGATCGAAAATATCGGCTTTGTTTTTGTAGGCCTAGGTCTTGCCCTGGCGTTTCGGGCAGACGGTTTCGAGGCCGCTGCTGTGCTTGCGCTGACAGCGGCCCTGTTTCATGCATTCAATCATTCTCTGCTCAAGAGCCTGTTGTTCTTCGGCTCCGGGGCGGTGCTCACCGCCACGGGAGCGCGCGATATGGACGCGCTGGGCGGGCTTATCCACCGCATGCCCGTAACTGCGTTTGCTGTCCTCGCGGGCTGTGTCGGCATATCGGCTCTTCCGCCGTTCAATGCCTTTGCGTCCGAGTGGCTCACCTTCCAGGCCATCCTGTTGAGCCCGGAACTGCCGCAATGGGGCCTGAAGCTCTTTGTTCCCGCGGTGGGGGCATTGCTGACGCTTTCAGTGGCGCTGGCAGCAGCCTGCTTTGTTCGTCTCTTCGGGATTACTTTCCTCGGCCGCGCGCGAACATCTGCGGTGGTAGACGCACACGAGGCTGACAATTTCTCCATCACTGCCATGCTGGTGCTGGCGACGCTATCCTTGCTGGCTGGGATCCTTCCCGGATTTGTTATCGATGCCATCGGGCCTGTGGCGCAGAGCATCTTAGGCGCAAGGATGCCCTCGCAGGCGAGCGTGCCCTGGCTGTCGATCGTGCCGATCGCGCAGAGTCGCAGTTCCTACAATGGACTTCTGGTGTTCGCGTTCATCGCCATGTCGGCAGCGATAACAGCCACCGCGATCCACGTTCTGGCATCGCGAAGGATGCGCCGCGCGCCCATCTGGGATGGCGGATTTCCCGACGCCAATCCGGCTCTGCAATATAGCGCGAATAGTTTCGCGCAGCCGATCCGCAGGGTGTTCGGAACGATACTCTTTCGCGCGCGCGAGGAGATCGCGATGCCGCCGCCGGGCGACACGAGCCCCGCACGGCTACAGATCCACTTGCGGGATGTTATTTGGGATGTGCTGTACGCGCCGGTTGCCGGCGCCGTCGGTTTCATCGCGGATCGCCTCAATGTTCTCCAGTTTCTGACAATCCGTCGCTATCTGAGCCTGGTGTTCGTTGCTCTGGTCACGCTGCTTCTGGTGCTTGCGATATGGCGCTGATCCGCGATCTGGCAGTGCAGGGCCTGCAGATGCTTCTCGTCGTGCTGCTGGCGCCGTTCGTCACCGGCCTTATCAGAAAGATGAAGGCGCGGCTGCAACGACGCCAAGGGCCGCCGATCCTGCAACCATATCGTGATCTGCTGCGGTTGATGCGCAAGGACGTGGTGCTGGCCGACAACGCGTCCTGGTTGTTCCGGGCGGCGCCTTATCTCATCTTTGCCGCGACCTGGGTTGCGGCTGCCCTGGTGCCGACCTTTGGCGCCGGGCTTTTGTTTAGCTGGTCTGCCGATCTCATCGCCATCGTGGCGCTCCTTGGAAGCGCGCGTTTTTTTCTTACTCTGGCTGGCATGGATGTGGGCACAAGTTTTGGCGGAATCGGCTCCAGCCGCGAGGTGATGATCGCATCGCTGGCCGAACCCGCGATGATCATGATCATCTTCTCGCTGGCCTTGCTTGCGCGCTCGACACAGCTTTCCACCATCGCCGAATACATGCTTTCGCCCCAGGTGGGGCTGCGCGTGACATTGGGCTTGGCGTCCGTCTCGCTGGTGATGGTGGGAATCGCGGAAAACGCACGCATCCCGGTCGATAATCCCGCCACACATCTGGAACTCACTATGGTGCATGAGGCGATGGTGTTGGAATATTCCGGGCGCCATCTCGCGGTCATCGAGCTCGCCGGATCGCTCAAGCTTCTTCTCTACATTTCGCTGATCGCCTGCCTTTTTACGCCGTGGGGTCTGGCGCCTGCCGGTGCCGGTTGGCAGGCACATGCGATAGGTGCCGCCGCCTATCTGGCCAAGATCGTTGTGGCCTGCGCGGCGCTCGCCATCTTCGAGACGACCATCGCAAAGATGCGCGTGTTCCGCGTCCCGACCTTTCTCGGCGCTGCCTTGATGCTGGGACTGCTAGGCACGCTGCTTCTCTTCGTGTCGCGGGGACTTTAGATGCACGGGCTCGATTTTGACATCGCGCATCTTCTGGCGGGCAGCTTGGTGCTGGTGAGCTTCATGATGCTCTATCAGGACCGGCTCTATGCCCTTCTCAATATCTACGCACTCCACGCCATGGTGCTTTCACTATCTGTCGCATGGCAGGCGCATATACAGGATGCGCCGCACCTCTTCATCACGGCCAGCATCGCCTTGCTGTTCAAGGCGATCTTCATTCCCATTGCGCTGCACCGGATGATCGTCAGGCTGGGCATCCACCGCGAGATCGAGGCGGTCGGTAGCATCGGTCTGACCATGCTTGTCGGAATCGGGCTCGTCGGGCTGTCCCTGGCGGTGATGCTGAAAGTTACCGCCGGCGCCGATCTGGTGGCGCGCGAGGATATCGCGTTCGCGCTTTCGGTCGTCCTTCTCGGCCTTTTGATCATGGTCACCCGCCGCAACGCGGTCAGCCAGGTGGTGGGTTTCATGTCACTCGAGAACGGACTGGTCCTGGCCGCGACAGGCGCGAAGGGCATGCCGCTGGTGGTGGAGATCAGCGTCGCCTTCTCCGTGCTCATCGCTTTCATCGTGATCGGCATATTCTTGTTCCGCATTCGTGAACGCTTCGACACGGTTGACGTGCGGGCGCTGGATCGCTTCCGGGGTGAGCAGCGATGAACGTGCTTCTCGCCCACAATGTGGCTTTGGTGCTCTGGACGCCCATCGTGGCGGCAGCCGTGCTCGCGGTGCTTCCCAGCTACCGGCTCTCCGCGCGCCTCAATATGCTGGCGAGTTTTCTCACTCTGGCAGCAGCGTTGTCGCTTTTTGTCAGCCACCCGACCGCGGATTCCTATTTCCTGGTCGACGATCTCAACATTGTCTTTGTCATTCTGAACACCTTCGTTGGCTTCACGACGAGCGTGTTCAGTGCCAGCTATATCGGTCATGAGCTGGAGACGGGGCGGCTGACGCCGACATACCTGCGGTTCTATCACGCTATGTACCAAGTGATGATGTTCGGCATGAACCTCGCGCTCCTGGTCAACAATATCGGCCTCATGTGGGTGGCGATCGAGCTGGCCACCCTGGCGACTGTCCTCATGGTCGGCATCTACCGCACGCACGAAGCGTTAGAGGCGGCATGGAAATATTTCATCCTTGCCAGCGTCGGTATCGCCTTCGCGCTGTTTGGCACCATCCTTGTCTATATGTCCGCCGTGCCCGTCGTCGGGGAAGGTCTTCCCGGAATGACCTGGACGATTCTTGTCGCGAAGGTATCGGCCTTCGATCCCGCGCTCCTGAGCGTAGCCTTCATATTTCTCTTCCTTGGTTACGGCACCAAGGTGGGTCTCGCGCCGCTGCATGCCTGGTTGCCCGACGCGCATGCCGAAGGTCCCACCCCGATCTCCGCCGTGCTGTCCGGATTGCTCCTGAACGTGGCGCTTTACGCCATCTTGCGGTTCAAGATGTTGATGACCCTGAACAATCGCGCGATCTCGCCGGGCCCTCTTATGGTGATCATTGGCCTGATCTCGCTCGTGTTCGCGGCATTCATGCTCTATCGCCGCCGCGACATAAAAAGGCTGTTTGCGTATTCCTCCATCGAGCATATGGGCATTATCGTCTTCGCCTTCGGTATGGGCGGACCCTTGGCCAATTTTGCGGGTCTCCTGCAGATGACGATGCACAGCCTTACCAAGTCCGGAATTTTCTTCACGGTCGGTCATATCGCGCAAGTCAAGGGAACGCAGAAGATCGCCGAAATCCGCGGTCTGACCGAGACGCATCCCTTGCTGGGCTGGAGCCTGATCGTGGGCGTTCTTGCGATCGCGGGCATGCCGCCGCTGGGGATTTTCATGAGCGAGTTTCTGGTCGTGAGCTCGACTTTTGCGCGGTCACCGCTTTTGGCGATCCCACTGGTTTTCGGGTTGCTGGTCGCATTCGGCGCACTTTTGCTGCGCGTCCAAGGCTTCGCCTTCGGCAAGCCCACCGGGAATACGACACCGGTGCGTGCCTCCTATTTGCCGATCTTCGCACATTTTTCGTTGGTGCTTGTTGCCGGACTCTACTTGCCGCCGATGCTGGTGACCTGGTTCCAGCATGTGGCGCGGATGTTGGGATAGGATGGCCTCTCTAACCGAAATCATCGCGAAAGGCGCCAAGGTCGGTGATCAGCGGCCCTGGCCGCGCTTTGCCGTCGATGCCGTGCAGTGGCAGCAGATTGCAGAGGGGTTTCGCGACGAGGCATTTGTACTATCCGGATTGTGGGGCGACGTCGACGCCGTCCATATGGCGCTGCTCGATGAAGTTCGCAGAGAGATGGCCGTGGCGACGTTCCCTTGCCCGGGCGGACATTTTCCGTCGATCGGAAGCATTCATCCGCCGGCAATTCGGCTGGAGCGGGCGATCCACGATCTGTTTGGATATGTGCCCGACGGTGCACCGGATCCGCGTCCCTGGCTCGATCATGGCTGTTGGGATGTGCGCCATCCGCTCGGTGCGCGGACGCCGGGGACAGATGCCTCGTCCTATGCGTTCCTTCCTGCCGAGGGCGAAAGCCTTCATCAGATCGCGGTCGGCCCGGTGCATGCCGGCATCATCGAGCCAGGCCACTTCCGTTTCTCGGCGAATGGCGAAGCGATTGTGCGCCTGGAAGAGCGCCTCGGCTACACGCACAAGGGCGTCGAGTCGCTGATGCATGGCCTGCCGCTCGACCGCGCCGCAAAGCTCGCCGGCCGCGTGTCGGGCGACAGCACGGTTGCCTATGCGCTGACTTTCTCGCGCGCGGCTGAAGCGGCACTTGACATTGAAATACCGCCGCGCGTGCATTGGCTGCGCGCCCTCATGGCCGAACTCGAACGTCTCGCCAACCATCTGGGCGACATCGGCGCCATCTGCAACGATGCCAGTTTTGCGCTGATGTTGGCTCACAGTGCCGTTTTGCGCGAGCGCGTGCTGCGCGCTTGCGATGCCTGCTTCGGACACCGCCTGATGCGCGACGTCATCGTGCCGGGAGGTGTCACCACCGATTTGGACCAGCAGCGAATTTTCAGATTGCGCCAACTCCTTACAGAACTGAACCGGCAGTTCCCGCGGCTCGTGGAGCTCTACGACAATACCGCCTCGCTCCAGGACAGAACCGTCGGCACGGGCCATCTTGATCCGGCACTCGCGCACCGGTTCGGTGCGGGCGGTTATGTCGGGCGCGCTTCAGGGCGGGCTTTCGACGCGCGGAAAACTCTCGCCTACCCTCCCTACGACCAGCTCGCCTTCGATGTTCCCGTGCGCGACGATGGCGACGTCAACGCGCGCGTTTGGATTCGCATCGGCGAGGTCGTGCAGAGCATTGCCGTGATCGACCAAATCTTGAACAACCTTCCGCGCGGCACGATTCGAATAAACCCGATGCCACGTGCCGGCGAGGGCATGGCGCTCGTCGAAGGCTTTCGCGGCGATATTCTGATCTGGCTGCAACTCAACGAAGACGGGTGCGTACGACGTTGTCACCTGCGCGATCCGTCCTGGTTTCAGTGGCCGCTGCTGGAAGCAGCCATCGAAGGCAACATCGTTGCGGACTTTCCGCTCTGCAATAAATCGTTCAATTGCTCCTATTCAGGCTCGGATCTCTGAACATGCGCAGATTGCTGTTTCAAGGACTGGTTCGTTCTCCCCTGACGGAGCCTCTTCCAGTTTCCGACGACCCGGAACTGGCAGCACTTTCCCGGAGGCTCGATGCCGCGGCAAAGCGGCGCCTCGGACGCAGTCTCTCGATCCGCGTAATCGATGCCGGCTCCTGCAATGGATGCGAGCTGGAGATCAATGCGCTGAGCAATGCGTTTTACGACTTGGAGCGCTTCGGCTTGAAGTTCGTCGCTTCACCGCGCCATGCGGATGTTCTGTTCGTCACCGGGCCGGTGACCAAGAACATGCGCGAAGCACTCGGCAGAACGTACCGGGCGACACCCGACCCCAAATGGGTGATCGCCGTGGGCGACTGTGCGATCGATGGCGGTCTGTTCGCCGGGAGCTACGCCGTGATCGGCGGAGTGGCAGAAGTCATTCAGGTCGATGTGGTCATTCGGGGCTGCCCGCCGCGCCCGCGCGACCTGCTGAATGGATTGCTGGCGCTGCTGGAGCGGCCGCATCGCGCGGCGGCATCCCAATGATCCGTCTGGAAGATTGCAAGTCGCCCTTCGGCATCGTGACGATATTCCGGCGCATTCTGACTGGCGCCGTGATCTACGATCAGTTCGGCAGCAGTCAAAGCGAAGCGGATCGCAATGGCGTAAGTTTGGCTTCCTACATCCACGCCATTTACGACCTCATCCTGCAAGCTCGTGCACAAACCGTACTGATGATCGGCTGTGGCGGCGGCACGCTCGGGACGATGCTGGTCCGGGCCGGCCGCAAAGTCACGATCGTCGACGTGAACCCGGATGCTTTCATCCTGGCCCGCCGCTATTTCGGCTTGCCGGAAGAGGTCGTTTGCCACGTCGAAGACGGCCAGGATTTCCTTGCGGCGGGCGCCAGCCGGTTTGACGCCATCGTCCTGGACGCGTTTCATGGCGATCATATTCCATCGCATCTTCGGTCGAGGGCGTTTTTCCAACTTGCACGAGAACGGCTCGACCCGCGTGGCTGTCTGTTCGCAAATGTCCATGTCCAGGACGATCAAGACGGCGCTCCTGGGCAAATGGCGGAGTGCGCGTTGGATGTCTGGCCCGATGTCCGGCTGCTGGACTCACCAGGCTGGACCAATCGCAACGCGATCGTGATGGCAGGTAATGTGGAGCAACTAAAACAGCCCACTCTGTCCGTTCGACCTCTGGGCCTCGCCGACGAGCTCTCGCGGGAACTGGACACGATGAATTTCTCCTCTTGGAAAATTGTGTTGTGAGAGAGGGCGTCCTCAAAAGTAGAGTGGCGCCGAACGGCAGCAGTCACAAGCTATTGGATTCTCAAAGATATTTTTCCGCTGTTCTTCCAACCCGTGATACCGAAAACGCTGTGCCCAGTCGCCTGCACTGACGTCTCCAACTGCCTATCTTGCTTAATTCCGCATCATCCACTGCCCGGCAAGCTCCATGTCATGCGGCGTGTTGATGTTGAAGAAGGGATCACCGCCCGGCGCATCGCCTGATGCTGGAAATGCCACCTCAAGGGTGGAAAGTATCTCGCGCATACCATGAAGGCTGCGCAGGCCATTCGCGAACGCGGGTTCGAGAATGGGCGCGCACCCGGCCCCCAGCAAGGCGAAGGTCCAGTGCGCAACATCTCCATATCGCGCGAAACAGACTTCGGCGTCGCGGCCGGTCAAAGTCGCCATGAGACGCTCGACGCAATCATGAGGAAAGAACGGCGCGTCGCAGGAAAACGTCGCCAGATGCGTGAACCCATGTGCAGTCGCATGGGCGAGACCGGCCAGAACGCCCGCCAAGGGTCCCTCGCCGGGATTCCGGTCTTCCAGTATCGGAAAGGGCAGCGATAAGGACCGGTCATCGTTTCGGTTGACGAGCAGCCGTTCGACCTGCGGCGCGGCGCGGCGCGCGGCGCGTTCTACAAGGCTAATGCCGCCAAGCACGGCAGTTGCCTTGTCGAAGCCGAAGCGGCGCGATTTCCCGCCGGCAAGCACCAGGCCGAGTACGCGATGCCCTAACGCTCCAGCGACCACGCGATAATTTCCGAAAGGCACGCGGAGCCTGGCGAATCGGCGTTCTGAATGCGTCCCATCAGCTGGACCCAAGCCTCATTGTCCGCCATCTCGGTAAAGTTGTGAACAGCATCGATAGCCCATTCGCAAGGGTCCTGCCCCGACCGCCTCGCCGCGTCCTGAAGACCGGCAATCGACTTGATGTCCCCCGCCTCGGCAAGGATGGCGAAAACCTGAGACTCGTCGTGAAGCTGGGACAGGATCTCTCCGAGCGTGCTCATGCAGCTTCCATGTTGTGGGCGGCTGTCATCTCGACACCCTCGATTTCGGCGCCCGAAACAAGCGACGCAACGAAGCGGGCCGTGTCATGACGCCAGCTTCGTTCCGCCAGAAACGCCGCGATCTTCTCGTGGACATAGGCGAACGGAAGAGTATCGCCAAACGCACGCGCATCGAGCCGGAGAACATGAGCGCCGAAACGCGACTTCACGGGCACTGGTGCGATTTCACCCTCTTTCAGCGTATAGAGGACGCTTTCGAATTCCGGTACGGTCTGGCCATGCGCGATTTGGCCCAGGCGGCCGCCATTGGCCCGCGAGTCGCATTCCGAGCGTTCGCGCGCGATCGCCTCAAACCGGCCCGGACTCGCCGTGAGCTCGGCGATGACTTCGTTTGCGCGGGCGACCGCACCGTCATAGGCAGCCGCATCGTGCGGATGGGCGGCGAACAGGATATGTGATGCCTCGAACAGATCGGGGCTGCGAAAGCGCAGCCTGTTCGCCTCGTAGAACGCGCGGCATGCATCTTCATCAGGTTCTGCAACAGCGACACTGGCTTCGATTAATGCACGGATTTTCGCTTCATCATCGAGCTCGCGCTTTCCGGGCGCCACGAGTTGCGGCTCGACCTCGATATCCCGGCGGTTGGCTTCTTCGAGCAGCAATGTGCGGATTATGATCGCTCGGGCCGCCGCCTCAAACGCAGCGGCCGGGCTCTTCGCGGGATGATGCTGGGCTTCGGCCGCGATCATGTGCGATGGAAGAACCACGCCGTTGAGCTTTATGGGAGGACGTGGCGCCATGGCGTCGGTCAAACCTTTCCGAGGCGGCGGGTGCGCACAATCTGATAGCCGCGGCGTCCAAGATACCAGACGGGCGCGCTGAGAATGTGAACCAGCCTTGTGAACGGAAAGACAAGAAAGATCGTCAGACCTAATACAAGATGGGCCTTGAAGACAGGCGACACGCCTATCACGTAATCGGCGGCTCCAGGACGCAACGTTACGATGTGTTGGGCCCAATTCATCAGCGCGACCATCTCACTACCATCGAGATGGTGGAGCGAGACAAAAATGCTGCCAAGGCCAAGCAGAAGCTGGGCAAGCAAAAGGACGAGTACCGCAATATCAGCGAGCGATGACGTCTTGCGGATTCGCGGATCGGACAGACGCCGATGCAGTAGCATCACAAGTCCGGCAAGGCATATCACGCCGGCGATGCCACCAACCACAATCGCAACAATCTGCTTGGCGGTGTGCGAGATCCCGAGTGCCTCGAAAATGAAGACCGGCGTCAGAAGGCCGCCGGTATGGCCAACAAGAATGATGAGAATGCCAACATGAAAAAGATTGCTGCCCCAGATGAGCTGGCGCCGGCGCAGCAGCTGGCTCGACTGGCTCCGCCATGTGTATTGCTCGCGATCGAAGCGGATAAGGCTACCGACCAGAAATACCGAAAGGCAGATATAGGGATAGATACCGAAGAGAAGTGTGTTCGCCCAGGTGTTCATGCATCTTCTCCCGCGAGCGGCCGGCTGCCGAATTTCTCAGGTGGTGCATTCATTTTGCGCAATATCTCATCCGCACGAGGACAGCCGTCGGTTTTGGCATCGCCGGGCCCGAACCGCACCTCTGTTTCCTCCCAAGCCCGGTCAAGCGCCTCGAGGTCATCGGGATTTTCGATTTGTGTTTCCCGAAGCTCGGCCAATACCGCCTCGCTGGGACGGCCCTCCGACAAGGCGACAAGGGCTTCAAATACCTTGGCATAGGCGCTACCGCGCCTGTGCAGGCGCTCACCCAGCGCCGCCAGAACATGTGCCGGCTCCTTCAGCATTGCGCGCGCGCTGTCCACTGGTTGCAGTGAAAGAAACTCCAGGAAAAGCGGGATGTAGTCCGGCAGTTCTTTTGTCGCGATTTCCATGCCAGCCGCGCGGTAACGTTCGCTCAGGGCGACCATCGCCTGCCCGCGGTCGCGCGACTCGCCATGCACGTGCTCGAAAAGGTGGAGCGACAGGGCCCGCGTCCGGTCGAATAGATCAATGTATCGAGACTGCACGTCCAGCAGATCGCCACCGGCGATATCGCCGATCAATGCGCCGATTGCTGCGCGATCCTTTGCACTCAGCAGACGTTCCGTGTTCAGTGCGAGCACCAAATCGCGCGCAACTTCCTGAAATTCCGCTGTCGGGTATGAGAGTGCAGCGCTCAGAACCTTGTAGGTCGCAATCATCCTAGAGCTCCGCCGGATTCGGCACCTTGTGCTTGCGCGGTACGTTGAAGATATTTGTATCGCTCGCCCCGTCCGAGCAGCCATTGCCGAAGCTGAAACCACAGCTTCCGCGCAAGTCGAACGCGTCCTCATCACGTTCACGATGCACCGTGGGGATTACGAAGCGATCTTCGTAATTCGCAATCGCCATGTAGCGGTACATCTCTTCGATCTGCGCCGGCGCAAGCCCCACGCGAGAAGCGACGCCTTCATCGATCACGCCATCGACGGTCTTCGCACGCATATAGGCGCGCATCGCCATCATGCGTTCAAGCGCCAGGGCGACCGGCTCCTCCTTGCCAGCGGTGAGCATGTTGGCCAGATATTTGAGCGGGATGCGCAGGCTGCGCACGTCCGGCATATCGCGATCGAGATCGATTTGTCCCCGCTCGGCGGCAGACTGGATCGGCGACAGAGGCGGAACGTACCAGACCATCGGCAGTGTCCGGTATTCAGGATGAAGTGGAAACGCCACTTTCCAATCCATCGCCATCTTCCATACCGGAGATTTCTTCGCGGCTTCGATCCATGCCTGCGGCACGCCGTCGTTCGCCGCCTGTGCCTGAACTCTGGAATCGAACGGGTCGAGAAATATCGACAGTTGCGCTTCGTAGAGATCGGCCTCATCCGGCGTCGCCGCGGCTTCCGCGATGCGGTCCGCATCGTAGAGGACGACGCCGAGGTAACGGATGCGGCCGACGCAGGTCTCCGAACACACTGTCGGCTGACCAACTTCAATCCGCGGATAGCAAAGAATGCACTTCTCGGATTTTCCCGACTGCCAGTTATAGTAGACCTTCTTGTAGGGACAGCCGGATACGCACATGCGCCAGCCGCGGCACTTATCCTGATCGATCAGGACGATGCCGTCCTCCTCGCGCTTGTAGATCGCTCCCGAGGGACAAACCGCTACACAGGCGGGATTGAGGCAGTGCTCGCAAAGCCGCGGCAGATACATCATGAAGGTATTTTCGAACTGGCCGTAGATTTCCTTCTGCACACCTTCGAAGTTCACATCCTTCGAGCGCTTGGAGAATTCGCCGCCGAGGATCTCCTCCCAGTTCGGCCCGCCTTCGATCTTCTCCATGCGCTCACCTGTAACAAGCGAGCGCGGCCGCGCCGTCGGCATTGTCTTCGAGTCCGGCGCATTGTGCAGGTGCTGATAGTCGAACGTGAACGGCTCGTAGTAGTCGTCGATCTCCGGCAAATCAGGATTGGCGAAAATATTGGCGAGGATGCGCCACTTGGCGCCAAGCCTCGGCTGCAGCTTTCCATTTTTTTTGACAAGCCAGCCGCCGTTCCAGCGCTTCTGGTTTTCCCACTCCTTGGGATAGCCGACGCCAGGCTTGGTCTCAACGTTGTTGAACCATGCGTATTCGACGCCTTCGCGCGATGTCCAGACATTCTTGCAGGTCACAGAGCAGGTGTGACACCCGATGCATTTGTCGAGGTTCAGCACCATTGCGATTTGCGCGCGGACTTTCATCGGGCAACCTCCGGGGCGCGCTCGGATGTCGTGCCGTCGAGCCAGTCGATCTTGGCCTGCTTGCGTACTATGACGAACTCATCTCGGTTGGATCCGACGGTTCCATAATAGTTGAAGCCATAGCTCAACTGGGCGTAGCCGCCGATCATATGCGTGGGCTTGAGAACCGTGCGGGTGACCGAATTGTGGATTCCGCCCCGCTGTCCCGTCACCTCCGAGCCCGGCACGTTCACGATTTTCTCCTGCGCGTGGTACATGAGAACCATGCCTTCGGGCACGCGCTGCGAAACAACGGCGCGCGCCACAAGCGCGCCATTTAGATTGTAAGCCTCTATCCAGTCGTTGTCCTCGATGCCGGCTTTCTTCGCATCGATCTCGCTGATCCATACGATAGGCCCGCCGCGCGATAACGTAAGCATCAGGAGGTTGTCCGTATATGTCGAATGGATGCCCCATTTCTGGTGCGGCGTGATGAAGTTCAGCACGAGCTGCGTGTTGCCGTTCTCCTTCGCGTCGATAACGGGCTTGATCGATTTTGTGTCGATGGGCGGACGATAGACGGCCAACTGCTCGCCAAAGGCACGCATCCATGGATGGTCCTGGAAAGTCTGTTGCCGGCCAGTGAGTGTCCTCCAAGGGATCAATTCATGGACGTTGGTGTAGCCGGCGTTGTAGCAGACCTTTTCGGACTCGATTCCCGACCAGGTCGGCGAGGAAATGATCTTCCGCGGCTGGGCCTGGATATCGCGAAAGCGGATCTTTTCGTCTTCCTTCGCTTCGGCGAGGTGTACATGGTCGCGACCCGTGGTTTCTCCAAGCGCTTTCCATGCCTTGACCGCTACTTCACCGTTGGTTTCGGGCGCCAATGACAGAATAACCTCTGTCGCATCAATATCGGTATCGATGCGGGGCAGCCCTCTGGTAGCGCCGTCCTCCGAAACCACGCCGTTGAGCTTTCCGAGAAGCTCGACTTCGTGCTCGGTCTTCCATGCAATGCCCTTGCCGCCATTGCCGATCGTGCTCATCAGGGGGCCGACGGAAGTGAACCGCTTGTAGATGTTCGGGTAATCGCGCTCGATGATGGCGACGGACGCCATGGTTTTGCCCGGGATGGGCGCTGTGCCGTCGCGTCCCCAATCCTTTACATCGAGCGGTTGCGCCAATTCGCCCGGCGTATCGTGCTGCATGGGAACCAGCACAAGATCCTTTTCCTTGCCAAGCGTCTCCTGTGCGACTTCGGAAAACTTGCGGGCGATGCCCTTGTAGATCTCCCAGTCGCTTCGGCTCTCCCATACCGGATCCACGGCGGCGCTCAGCGGGTGAATGAACGGGTGCATGTCGGAGGTGTTGAGATCGTTCTTCTCGTACCATGTGGCGGTTGGAAGAACGATATCGGAGTAAACGCATGTCGTGGACATGCGGAAATCCAGCGTGACCAGAAGGTCGAGCTTTCCTTCCGGCGCCTCTTCGTGCCACACGACTTCGGAGGGCTTCTGCACGCCGGTGTCGCCGAGGTCTTTGCCCTGTACGCCGTGCGCGGTGCCCAGCAGGTGCTTCAGAAAATACTCGTGTCCCTTGCCGCTGGAGCCCAGAATGTTCGAGCGCCAGACAAAGAGATTGCGCGGCCAATTTACAGGGTTGTCCGGATCTTCGCACGACAGTTTCAGATGGCCCGATGCCAGCTCGTCACGGACGTAATCGGCCGCGGATTTTCCGGATGCTTCGGCAGCGCGCGCGACATTCAGCGGATTGGCCTGCAATTGCGGCGCCGAGGGAAGCCATCCCATGCGCTCCGCGCGCACGTTGAAGTCGATGAGGCTGCCTTTCCACTCGTCTTTGTTCGCCAGGGGCGAAAGGATTTCGTCGACGCCCAGCGTTTCGTAGCGCCATTGATCGGAGTGCGCGTACCAATAGGACGTCGCATTCATCTGTCGCGGCGGGCGCGCCCAGTCGAGCGCGAAAGCCAGCGGCGTCCAGCCGGTCTGCGGACGGAGCTTCTCCTGTCCCACGTAGTGCGACCAGCCACCGCCTTCCTTTCCGATGCAACCGCACATCACAAGCATGTTAATGATGCCGCGATAGGTCATGTCCATGTGGTACCAGTGGTTAATACCGGCACCAAGGATGACCATCGACTTTCCTTGGGTCTTCTCCGCGTTCTTCGCGAAGGCGCGCGCAACAGAGATGACCGAATCCGGCTTCACGCCCGTGATGCGTTCCTGCCAGGCCGGCGTGTAGGGTACATCGTCTTCGAAACTTCTGGCGACATTTGGGCCACCCAGCCCGCGATCGACGCCATAGTTTGCACACATGAGATCGAAGACGGTCGCGACATACGCTTCGCCGCCTGCGAGCTTGATCTTTCGCGCCGGGACATTTCGCGCCAGAACTTCGTCGTGTTTGGTGCCGGTGAAATAGTCGTGATGCCGTCCGCCGAAATACGGAAACGCGACGGAAAGCACTGCGTCGCGACTGTCCATAACGGACATCGCGAGCTTCACTTCCGCTTTGCCCGCGCGCTCCTCAAGATTCCACTTGCCTTTTTCGCCCCAGCGAAAGCCAATCGAGCCTTGCGGCGCGACGACACGATCGGTCAGTTCGTCAAACGCGACGGTCTTCCACTCAGGATTGTTGGTCTCGCCGAGCAACCCTTCGAAATCGCTGGCACGGAGAATCCGCTCCGGAACGTATCCGTCGCCTTGCTTCACAAGCCGCACAAGGAATGGCATGTCGCTGTATTTGCGGCAATAATCCGCGAAGTAAGGCACTTGCCTGTCGACGTGAAATTCCTTCAGGATGACATGGCCAAATGCCATGGCGAGCGCCGAGTCCGTACCCTGCTTCGGATGCAGCCACAGGTCTCCAAACTTGGCAGCCTCGCTGTAGTCCGGCGTGATGACGACACTTCTGGTGCCGCGATAACGCGCCTCGGTGTAGAAATGCGCGTCGGGTGTGCGCGTCTGGGGAACGTTCGAGCCCCAGAGAAGCAGGAAACCGGCGTTGTACCAATCGGCACTCTCAGGCACGTCGGTTTGTTCGCCCCAAATCTGCGGCGAGGAAGGCGGCAAGTCGCAATACCAATCGTAAAAACTCAGACAAACGCCGCCCAAAAGCGACAGATAGCGCGTGCCGGAAGCATAGGAAACCATCGACATCGCCGGGATCGGCGAGAAGCCGGCTATGCGGTCCGGGCCGTACTTCTTGATGGTGTAGGCATTGGCGGCAGCAACGATCTCGTTAGCTTCATCCCAGCCGAGACGGACAAAGCCGCCCAGTCCGCGACGCGACGTGTAGGAACTGCGCTTGTCGGGATTCTCGACGATAGACTTCCACGCCTCGACCGGGCCTGCGGTCTTGCGGGCCTCGCGCCACAGCCGGATGAGTGTGCCCCGCACCATCGGATATTTCAGACGATTGGCGCTGTAGAGATACCAGGAATAACTGGCACCTCGGGCACAGCCGCGCGGTTCATGGTTTGGGAGCTCCGGGCGCGTGCGCGGATAGTCCGTCTGCTGCGTCTCCCAAGTGACGATGCCGCCCTTGACGTAGATCTTCCAGCTGCACGAGCCGGTGCAGTTCACGCCATGCGTGGAGCGCACGATCTTGTCGTGCGCCCAGCGCTGGCGGTAACCGTCTTCCCAAGCGCGATCTTCTGTGGTCGTCGTGCCATGTCCATCGGCAAAAGTTCCACTATATTTTTTGAAAAAGGTCAGTCGATCGAGAAACTGGCTCATGAAGTTCCTAACGTGCGGCAGCCGAAACCGATGGTGCTCCGTTTGACCGGTGAAGCTCCGCCATTTCGGGCAGTTCCGGCAAGGATTTTAGCTCTTCAACCCTCCGGCGCTCCATGAGCCGGATTGCCCCATGCATCCACATAAGCGCAATTGTAACAAGCCCGAACAACAACATGAAGCAACTCGTCCAGACGCCGATCCGATCGTTCATTACGCCGAATGCGATCGGCAGAACGAAACCGCCGAGACCGCCGATGGCACCGACGAGGCCACCGACCGCACCGACATGCTCGGGATAATAGACGGGTATATGCTTATAGACGGCGGCCATGCCGATGGCCATGAAGAAGCCGAGAATCGTCGTAAGTGTAACAAAAGCCGGCAGCCCGATCTCGAACGAGAACGCGATTGGTCCCTTGATGCCGTGAACTACATAATCCGTCGCCGGATAGGAGAGGATGAAGCACACCGCGCAGGAAACGATGAAAGTGACATACATTACGCTGCGCGCACCGATGCGGTCAGAAACCCATCCGCCGAACGCGCGGAATGCGGCTGCCGGCAACGCGTAAGCGGTGGTAAATAAGCCGGCCTTCGCGAGCGGCAGGTCGTACATGCCCATGTAGTAGCGCGGCAGCCAGCTTGCCAAGGCCACGAACGCGCCGAAGACGAAAAAATAGTACAGCGAAAAACGCCAGACCTGGAGCCGCGCAAGTGGCGCGAGTTGATCCACAAGCTTGCGCGGCTTCACTGTGCCTGTTGCGCAGGCTGTGCTGGCTGGATCGTTCTCGGTCAGAAAATAGAAAATTAGCGCGCTACCCGCTAAAATCGCCGCATAGAGCTGCACCGTTTCACGCCATCCCATTGCGTCGACAAGCAGCGGTGCCCCAAAGGTCGTTACCGCCGTTCCTATCGTGCCGGCGCCGAAGATGCCGAACGCCATTCCCTGGTGCGCGCGATCGAACCATGTCGACACATAAGAAATGCCCACGACGAATGAGCCGCCCGCAAACCCCAGCCCAAGTGCTGCAAGGAGAAACATCGGATAGCTCGCGGCAATTGAAACAGCGTACACCGCGCCGGATGTGAGCAGCATGAGGATAGCAAAGACATATCGGCCGCCAAAACGATCGCTCAGCAGGCCCAAAGGAATTCGGCTAAGGGCACCTGTCAGAACAGGTGTCGCGACTAGAAGGCCGAACTCGGCATCATCCAGACCCAACTCCTGCTTGACCTTCAAGCCGATGATCGAAAACAGAGTCCAGACAGCAAAACATACTGTGAATGCCGCGGTCGAAAATGAAAGTGCCCGATTTCGCCGGCCGGAGGATGTCACCGTCGTGACGATAGTCCCCGCTATCTTATCCATACCCTGCCCGAGTCGCCGCAACAGCATTCGAAGACTATGGTACGCTGATAAACTGCGCCTTGATCTGCGTCAAGAATTTCCTATATCCGCGCCGTTAGTGCCGGCAGCGGCATCGATATCCTCTATGCGATTCATTCGTTGCAGGCACAGTGCGATAGCGCCATCGGCGAGTGTTCCCGCGACGACGCCCGTCAGCCCGCCCCAGGGAACGACGGGCTGGCGTGCTTCGTGACGCAGATGAAGAGCTGCCGTGACGTGCGCCGTATTCTTCGGCCGGACGATTGCGAGCGGTTCCCCGAGACTCGCCCAGGAAGAGGCGGGTTGCCCTGCACCGGAAAGCAGAAGACAACCCGCTGGGAACAGCTCGTTCAAAGATGGAAATCAAAGAATGAAGGGCGAGACACCTTCACGGTTATAGCGGTTTGGCAGCAGATCTAAAATACGAAGCGCTGGAGAAAATCAGGCCGACCGTCGTCGCGAGCCACGCCGCGGCCGCGATCCAGGCGAAGCCGCGGCCCGCGCTTTGCAGAAACGGAAATTGCGTGGCCAGCGAAAATCGGAATGTAGCAACCGAATACATTCCAAGCGGAAACACCAGGCTCCAAAGCGTGGGTGAATAGGTGAGCGGAACCCTGCAAACCAGATGTTTCCAGATTCCAAACAGCACCAGCAACGGAATCCACCACGTTCCCCATGCCCACACCATCATTGTCGTGCCTTCTATGAACGGTTCCGTGCTGGCCAGGAATCCTGCTTGCGGCCTGTTCAATATCAGGCTCGTACCTGCATTCGCGCTGATGGCGGCCGCGCCCATCACCACCCAAAGAAGGGGCGACAGGTCTTCAGGAGAAAGCTTGAAGAAGAATATCCGATAGCTGAACAGCGTGATGAATATGGCATATAGCGCCAGCCCGATGCCCCAAAGCATGTGGACGAGAACAACTATTTCTGACCCGGCCGCTGGGAGATGGTTGGCGACGCGCGCGCCCAACAGCACCAGCGACTGTGTGCCCACGATAGCGATGAGCCAGCCGCCATGCACAACATTGGCGTCTTGTGCGGTATTAAGGAACGTAAGGACGGCGAAGCTGAAATAGAGCAATAGAAGCCAGAGCACCAGAGCCGCAAACCATAGACTGGCGGCCGCAACCCAATATCCGCGCAGATCAAGCTGGACGCCGAAAACATCAAACGCGGCTACTAACGTAAAAAACGAGAACACCTGTCGCGGATCGAACATGTCCTTCAAAAGTTCTTGTGTATAGCCGATCGCGCGAATGACAAGGATCAAGACCAACAGAGGAAGCGCGAGAACATTGACGAAAAAGAAGAACCCCGAGAGTCCGGTCTGTCCGGTGAAATAAAACGCATTCGAAACGATGCCGGTGGCCATGACCAGCGCGGGATAACCGGGATAGAACGTCCGTATTCCCTCGCTTGACCTTGCTGAAAAGCCGCCTCTCCCAAGCCGCGCCCGGAAGAGATGCGGATTCATTCGCGATGTGCCGCTTCGACCTTCAATGTCCATCTCATCCCCGCAGTCCTCTCATCTCACCATTGGAAGGCACATCCGTTGCGGTCAGCGCTTTTTTAAAAATGCCTACGACACAACCATGCCGAGAAACACGCAACTATCCTTGCGCTAGCGCAAGGATCTACGCGTCTTCGATTTCCTGAATCTGGCTGCTCGAGGCCGCCCGACGACCGCTGGAGACAATCTACTGGACCGCGTAGTCTCTGGCCGATTCCTGCGCCAGCGACGTCATTCTGAGCTTGGATGGGCAGCGAATCCCCTGTCCCTTCCAAAAATCAGATCCCGGCATATTCGTGGTGCGATCCAGCCAAGATCGGTCTTGAACGTCGATTTCTCAAAGGAGAAGGATATTCGACTCGCCGCCGGCTCAGCAGGATTCTTGGTACTTGAGATCTTGGGTCTCAGCTTCGTTCGTGCATCACCGCAACGAGACCCAAATCCCCTTGCATCGCGATCCCAATTCTGTCCCATCGGTTCTGATGGCGAGCAACGACCCTAAAATAGCGATTCCTGCCGAACTGTTGGCCGATCAGATCAGCGCGATGGGCGATGGCTGGATGATGCTCTTTCCGATCGAGCCGGAACGCTTTCAGCCTAAGCGCGTGAAAGCCCTGTTGGACGCGACCATGGCGCTGATCGCACCGCAAGCATGAACAGCGTCGCGATAATCTCGACGCGTTCGGATATCCACCAAGCCGATGCTGGTAACTTGCTGGCATCCTCTCGGTGAGAGGCATGGGATGTGCTTTTTTTTGTGCGTGCCGGCCTGGCACGAGCGGCATCGATCACAAGCTATTGGATTCTCAAAGATATTTTGACCGTCGTGAACGCACGCGAACTGCGACGAAAGAGTGTTGGTGGGCCCGGTAGGATTCGAACCTACGACCAAGCCGTTATGAGCGGCCGGCTCTAACCAGGCTGAGCTACAGGCCCCACCGAGGCGGCTTCTAGCGGATTTGTCTGCGCCATGCACCCCTCGCGACAGCGTGATGCGCCGAGCCTATCATCCGACACGGCTGCGCCGTTTTTTCGCCGCAGGGGCAGGAGAACGTGAGGCCGGTTCTTTTCGGGGAGTTTCGAATGGGCAATTCCAGAAAAAAGTTGTCGCGATTCGCAGGCTTCGGCGCCGCGGGCCTTGCGCTCGCCTTGCTGTCCGGATCCGCCGCGTCCGGCGCGGACACCGGCGGCACCGGGCCGCGCGTGCTGACGGTCTCCGGACAGGGCGAAGTGCACGGCACGCCGGATCAGGCAATGCTGTCCGCCGGCGTCGTCACCACGGCGCGCACCGCCGCTTCCGCGCTCGCCGACAATTCGCGCGCCATGAACCAGGTGTTCGCGACGCTCAAGCGCGCGGGCATTGCCGACAAGGACATGCAGACGTCCAACTTCTCGGTGCAGCCGCAATATGCCACCGACAAGAACGGCAACACCCTGCAGGACATCACCGGCTACCAGGTCTCGAACACGGTGAATGTTCGCGTGAACGAGATGGCGAAGGTGGGGCCGACGCTCGATGCCCTGGTGTCGTCCGGCGCCAATTCCATCGGCGACATCGCCTTCGCCATCAAGGACCCCAAGCCGCTGCTGGCCGAGGCGCGCGCCGCCGCCGTGGCCGATGCCATGGCCCGCGCGCAGACCTTGGCGCGCGCCGCCGGCGTCACGCTCGGACCGATCACCTCCATCGGCGAGAACAGCTATTCCGAGCCGCGTCCGCTGTATCGCATGGCGATGGCCGCCGCGCCGTCCCAGACACCCATTGCCGCCGGCGAAGAGTCGGTGACGGCGGGTGTGAGCATCACCTGGTCGATCCGCTAGCCTCGGCCCGGCATTGAAGCCGACTACCCTCTTGCCAGAGGGCGCGCTTCCCGCTTAGTCACGGAACGGTCACATTCCGGGGAAGCCCATGTTTCGTTGGTTTCAGGCGCTCATGCCGCGCGAAGACCGATTCTTTGCGTTGTTCAACCGCCACGCCGACATCCTGGTCTCCGGGGCGGAAGCGCTGCGCGACCTGCTCAAGGGCGGATCGGGAGTCGAGGACGCCTCCCGGCGCGTGATCGCGTTCGAGAACCAGGCCGACGCTGTCGCGCGCGAGGTGCTGCTGCTGGTGCGCCGGACTTTCATCACGCCGTTCGATCGCGGCGACATCAAGGACCTGATCAACACCCTCGACGACACGATCGACCAGATGCAGAAGACCGCCAAGGCGGTGCTGCTGTTCGAGGTGCGCGAGATCGAGCCGGAAATGGCCGAGATGGGCGACGAGATCGTGCAGGCCGCGAAGCTCACCGTCGAAGCGGTGAAGCTTCTGGGATCACTGCGCGAGAATGCGGTCCGGCTCAACGCGATCACCGAGGAGATCATCCGCCTCGAGGACGATTCCGACACGCTCAACGACAAGGGCATCAAGGCCCTGTTCCAGCGCCATAAGGCCGACAACGCCATGGGCTACATCATCGGCGTGGAGATCTACGATCACCTTGAGAAGGTGATGGACCGCTTCGAGGACGTCGCCAACCGCATCAGCGGCATCGTGATCGAGCAGGTCTGATGCTTCTCGTCGCGCTTATCGCGGTCGCGCTCGGGTTCGATTTCCTGAACGGCCGGAACGACGCGGCCAATTCCATCGCCACCATCGTCTCCACGCGCGTCCTGTCGCCGCGTTACGCCGTGGCCTGGGCCGCGTTCTTCAATTTCGCCGCGTTTCTCGTTTTCGGGCTGCACGTGGCCAGCACCGTCGGCACCGGCATCGTGTCGGCGGCCGCGATCACCGACCAGGTGATCTTCGGCGCGCTGGTAGGCGCCATAGGCTGGCAGATCATCACGGGATATTTCGGAATTCCTTCCAGTTCCTCGCATGCGCTGATCGGCGGGTTGGTGGGCGCCGGCGTGGCACATGGCGGCATCGGCATCATCGTGTGGACCGGCCTCGGCAAGACCATCACGGCAATCGTCCTTTCGCCGACCATCGGCCTTGTCCTCGCGCTGCTGCTGGTATTGCTGGTGTCGTGGGGTTTCCTGCGCGCTGCGCCATCGCGGGTCGACGGCATTTTCCGCCACGTGCAGTTCATTTCCGCCTCGCTTCTGTCGCTGGGCCATGGCGGCAACGACGCGCAGAAAACCATGGGTATCATCACCGCGCTGCTCTTCGCCCATGGCGCGTTAACCGGTGCGTTCCACGTGCCCTTCTGGGTGGTGCTGAGCTGCAACGGCGCGATGGCGCTGGGGACTTTGCTTGGCGGCTGGCGAATTGTGCGTACCATGGGCTCGCGAATCACCCGGCTGACGCCGGTTCAGGGCGTCTGTGCGGAGACGGCGGGATCGATAACCTTGTTTCTGGCGACTTACCTCGGCATTCCGGTGTCCACCACGCACACGATCACAGGTGCTATTGTCGGTGTCGGCGCGGCACGCAGGGCCTCCGCCGTGCGCTGGAACGTGGCGCAACGGATCGTTATTGCCTGGGTGATTACGATGCCGGCCGCGGGAACTATTGGAGCCTTGGCGTATTATGCGTTCGGTGCGTTCCACTGAAATGAGCGTCGCAACACTTCGCACGGGAAGAAAATTGACGGCCGCCGCGCAATATGCGGCGCTGCCTTATCGCGAAACCGTGAACGGCCTCGAATTCCTGCTCATCACGACGCGCCGGACCCGGCGCTGGATTGTTCCCAAGGGTTGGCCGATGGACGGCCATGCGCCCCACGCCGCCGCCGCGCGCGAGGCGCTGGAAGAAGCCGGCGTCAGCGGAGAGGTGAGTGAGAAGCCCATCGGTTCCTATCGCTATTTCAAGGAACGCAAGAGCGGTGAGACGGTGCCCTGCAAGGTCGAGGTCTTTGCGCTGAGGGTGAAACAGCAGCGCAAAAGCTGGATGGAGAAGGACCTGCGCGAGCTGCGCTGGTGCTCGCTGAACGAAGCATTGGCCTGTGTTGGCGAGCCCGGGCTGCGGCAGCTCATCAGCCGCTTCGCCGCCGCCCGCGCGAAATAACCCGCTACTTCAGGTTCTGCATCAAGCGCATATAGAACGCGACCGCCGGCCCGATGTCGCCGATGGCAAGGCGTTCATTCGTTCCGTGGACGCGGCTCATGTCGTCCGGTCCCATGTGAAACGGATCGAAGCGGTACACGTCATCGGCGATGGGCAGATAGTGGCGCGAGTCTGTCGCGCCGGTGGTGACGAGCGGCGCCACTGGGATGCCGTTGAACGAGCCGCGGATCGCAGCGACGACGAACTTGCCGTTGTCGTCGTGCAGATCGGAGACCTTCGAGGCTTCGTCCTGCGTTTCGGTCAGCGCGCGCACGTCCACCAGCGGATCGTCGATCGCCTTGCGCACATGCTCGATGACGCTCTGGATCGTGTCCCGCTGATGCAGGCGGAAATTGATCGTCGCGGTGGCCTCCGGCGGCAACACATTGTCTTTCACGCCGCCCGAGATCATGGTCGGCGCGATCGTGGTGTGCATCATCGCCGCCGTTTCCGGATTGCCTTCCAGCATGCGCGACACGATGGGCGCCGTCAGCCACAGATTGGCGAGAATCATCCGCTGGAAGAAGGGCACGTAGGGCGCCAGCACGGTGAACTGTTCGCTTTGAATATCGTCGATACCCGACGCAAAGGGATGGTCCACGACCTTCAGCACCGCTTCGGAAAGCCGCGCGATGGCGAGGTCATGTGTCGGGCGAGAGGAGTGCCCTCCTGTTCCGTGCGCCACGAGACGAAGCGTGAGATAGCCCTTCTCCGCGACCGCCAGGAAGGCGACGGGCTGCTGAACGCCGGGGAACGGCTCATTGAATATCGTGCCGCCTTCGTCCAGCACCCAGGCGAAATGGACATGGCGCGCGGCAAGCACCTTGGCGACGTTGCCGTTGCCCTTGCTGCCGCCGACTTCCTCATCCTGTCCAGACGCGAACATGATCGTGCGCTCAGGCGTGAAGCCCGATTGCGCAAGCCGTTCCGCCGCATCCAGCAACGTTATGAGGCAACCCTTGTCGTCGATCGCGCCGCGGCCCCAGACGAATCCGTCGGCGATGTCGCCTCCGAAGGCATCATGCGACCAATCCCTGGCGGTGCCGGGCACGACCGGAACCACGTCCATGTGCGCCATCAGGAGGATGGGCTTGGCGTTCGGATTCTTGCCTTTCCAGGTGAAGAGAAGGCTCTTGCCGATGATCTCGCGCGTCGCCGCGTGATGGAACGCAGGATAGGTCTGCTCCATCCACGCGCGCAGCGCATCCAGCTGCGCATTCTTCTGGTCTTCGTGCAGGCCGTCGCCATAGGAGACCGTCTTGAAGCGGATGGCGGCGGCCAGATGCCGCGCGACATCCATAGAATTGACGCTTATCGGCGGCTGTACGTTTTCCAACGGAGGCGGCGTGGCAATCATCGCCGTTCGCGTCAGCACGATCACAACAATGAGAACCACGGCCGCGATGGCGCCGAGCAACACCCGATTCATGCGGATCCCCCTTGCGGTTGCCCGTGCCCCCGCCCAATTGGTACATCCTAGAGCCGACGCCGCACAGTTCAATGGCGCGGCCAGAATCCAGGATCAAATGTCCCGCAATCCCTTCTTCGAAGTCTGGAATACGCCTTTCGGCGCTCCCCCATTCGCAGAAATCCGGCCCGAGCATTTTCTTCCGGCCTATGAGCGCGCCTTTGCGGAACATGCGCGGGAGATCATGGCGATCGCGGCGGAAGCCAGAGCGCCGACCTTTGAAAACACAATCGCTGCTCTGGAAATGAGCGGGCGGGCCCTCTCGCGGATCGAGCTGGTGTTCGGCAATCTGGCATCATCGGATACCAATGACGAACTGCAGACCATCGAACGCGAACTGGCGCCCCTGCAGGCGCGCCACTGGAACGCGATCTTCCTGAACGCCGATCT
>DATIVW010000153.1:0-7433 GCA_035465595.1 Rhizomicrobium sp.
CGCGCCCGACTACGTCACCTATCTGAAGCGGGTGTTCAAGGATTCCGGCCCAGCCATCCTGGCCAGCATCGATCATTGGGGCGTCGAGGAGACGCAGCACGGTTTGGCGCTCGGCCGCTGGGCGGAGATGGCCGATCCCACTTTCGACTTCAAAACTGCATTCGCGCGCTTCCGTGAAGGCTACAAGGCACCGCATTTCTTCAGCGACGAGGCAACCTCGGTGCGCGGCAGCCGCCGCGGCGAGATGGTCGCCCGCTGCGTCGTGGAGACGGGAACGTCTTCCTTTTACAGCGCCATCCGCGACGCCGCGGAAGAGCCGGTGCTGAAGGAAGTCGCGGGTCGGATCGCGGCCGACGAATTCCGTCATTACAAGCTCTTCTTTGAGACCCTGCATGAGCTGGACGAACCGGACTTGCCCTTCTGGCGCAAGTTGATTGTCGCGCTAAGCCGGGTGAACGAATCCGACGATGATGAGTTGGCCTATGCGTTTTACGCCGCCAACATCCCGCCCGGCGAACCTTACAAGCGCGAAGAATACGCCCGCGCCTATTACGCCAAGTCACTGACACTCTACCGCCGCCATCATGTGCGCAAGCTTGTGCAGATGATCGCCAAGACCGTCGGCGCCGATCCCAATGGCCGGCTGACGCAAGCTGCGGGCGCGGTCGCCTGGCGGGCGCTGCGCATGAAGGCTGGTATCAATGCCGCCGCAGCGGCGCGCGTCTCGGCATAGGCGTCAGACGCCGCGCTTCACCATCATCTGCTTGATCTCGCCGATGGCTTCCGCCGGGTTCAGTCCCTTCGGACAGGTGTTGGTGCAGTTAATGATGGTATGGCAGCGATAGAGCCGAAACGGATCCTCGAGCTGGTCGAGCCGCTCGCCCGTCGCCTCGTCGCGGCTGTCGATCAACCAGCGATAGGACTGCAGCAACGCCGCTGGTCCGAGATAGCGCTCCGGATTCCACCAATAGCTCGGACACGACGCCGAGCAGGATGCGCAGAGAATGCATTCGTACAGCCCGTCCAGCTTCGCGCGCTCTTCCGGCGACTGGCGGCGCTCCTTTTCCGGCATCGGCGTCTTGGTCTGCAGATAGGGCTGGATCGACGCGTATTGGGCATAGAAATTGTTCAGATCCGGGACCAGATCCTTCACCACCGGCATGTGCGGCAGCGGGTAGATATTGACCGAGCCCGACACGTCGGAAATCGCCTTCGTGCATGCCAGCGTGTTCATGCCGGCGATGTTCATCGAGCAGGAACCGCACACGCCTTCACGGCAGGACCGGCGGAACGTCAGCGTAGGGTCGATCTCGTTCTTGATCTTGATGAGCGCGTCCAGAACCATCGGTCCGCAGCTGTCGAGATCGATGCGATAGGTGTCGACGCGCGGATTCGCATCCACATCCGGGTCGTAGCGATAGACGCGGAAATCCTTGGTGCGCTTTGGCTTCTTGCCGTTCGCGGTGGTCGGACCGGGCCAGACCTTGCCTTTGTTTATGCGGCTTTCCCTAGGCAATCTGAACTGGACCATCGAATCCCTGCCACTGACATAGCGCTGATTTTGCTTAGCAAAACGCCGCCGCACTGGCAACGCGGCGTGGTTTCGCGGCCAATTCCTCAAGCCAGGTTGATCTGCTCGAACATCCAGCCGATTTCGACCGGTTCGTTCCGGACGGTTCCCATAAGTACGATCTGCTCGGCTTTCCGCACCATGTCGGTCCCGAGATAAACACTCTCCTCGATGGTGATCTGTGCCCCGCCGCAACGGAAGCGCCAGCCATCGCCATTCGGGAGTTTCAAGAGGACGCCGCCGCCCTGGCTGGGCGACACGCGAACGTCGGGATGGATATGGAAGCGGACCGCGAACGAAACGCCTTCGCGCGGCCGGCGCACCGTACCCTTCGGCACCAGGCGGTCCACACCGCTCAACGAGAGCCCGTTGGGCGACAGGGACAATGTGCGTTCGTGCGCAATGCCGAATTCGTGGACATAGCCTTCGTGCAGACCCTCGACAATCACGCCTTGCGGCGTCTCCCGACGGCTGGTTTCGACGATAAACGGCTCGCCCACAAGCCTTGGACCGATCAGATCGCGCGCGAAGCCCTCGTTGATGACGCCAGCATAGGACGTGTCATTCATGGTGACGGTCGAATGCGCGGCAGTGGCACGGAGTGCCGTGTCCCAACGCGGGTGGCGTGATCCCGCCGCCCCGCAATTGACAACCACGCGATGAGGCCCGTGGCTGAGCTCAAACGATAGCGCGCCCGCATGGGCACTGTTGGCATAAACTCCCTCGGGGGGCCTTCCGCAGTCCATGATCGCGAGCGTCCGCGCTGCGGCAATGCGTTGGTAACCGGAATGGGGCGCATGCGCGAAGGGCTGTCCGCGCACCTCGTCACGCGCGAGCAGCGCCGCGATCATCCGCGCATCGCTCTCGCGTCCGCCATTGAACAGTGCGAGCGCGCCGTCGCCGTGCCGGAAGAATCTAAGCATCGGCGCAATCCTGTCGTGCGCGCTGCGGATAGGCTGAGGCACGTCCCGGTCGATCGCCTGCAAAGCGTCCATCACCATCACCAGATGACGGTAGGCATGGGCAAGGGCTTCCGGAGAGCGGGAAATATGCCCCCCATCGGGCAGAATCTGGCGCCCCAGCTCGTCCTCAAGCCTCTGCAACCCCAATGCCAGGCGCCTGGGACTGTCCTCGAGGCATGCGCCGGCCAACGCCTGCGCTGCCGCGACTTCGAGCCTGGGCAGCCCCTCCGGCGCCTCGATACCGATCCGAGTGAGCAGCTTGGCCTGCTCGCGCAAGCTCACGAAGATCCTCGAGCGCCATAGCATGTCGGAGTTGGCCAGCACGAAGCGGCCATGGGCGAAGATATGTGCCAGCCGCCGCGCTATCGCCTGCGGCGCCATCGCGGGCTCTGAATATCGGCTGTTGCGCGCGATCCACTGCGCGATCATATCCTTGGCAAGTTCGCGGGAGGCATCACCTCCGGCCGAAGACAGCGCCGGGAGCCATGCGAACTCGTCGAGCCCCTTCTTCCAGCCCGGCGACGGCGCAGGCAGGTCGAAGACACACTTTCCAGCAGTTTCAACGGTTTCGCCCGCAAACCTGAACCGACCCTTTAGCATCGCATCGGCATCCTCCAGTCGCCGTGGCAAGGCGTCATAGGGGTAGAACGCGATGTGATCCGGCAGTTTGCCCTTGAGCAGACGGCGGTAGAACCAGTTCCGCCGCCGCATTACGCGGAGCGGCGCCATCAGCCGGTGCCAGAACGCCCGCAGGATTTCGGGCAGGAGACTGAACGGAACCGATCGTCCGCGCCCCGCCACCCGCGTCAGCCCCGAAGCGCGGCGATGTTTGCTGCGTAGTGTTCCGGTCCGCCCTTGAACACGGCAGTCCCGGCAACGAGGACGTTCGCACCGGCGGAAATCGCCATCTTCGCCGTTTCCGGCGTGATGCCTCCGTCCACTTCAAGATCGATCTTGCGGCCGGATTTGGCGATGCGCTCCGCCGCCGCCTCGATCTTCTTCAGCTGGCTGGAGATGAAACTCTGCCCGCCAAACCCAGGATTCACCGACATGATGAGAACCAGATCGACCAGATCGATCAGGTTATCGATGGCATCGATCGGCGTGCCGGGATTGAGGACCACGCCCGGTTTCTTGCCCAGGCTGCGGATCAGCTGGAGAGTCCGGTGGATATGCGGACCGGCTTCGGGATGCACGGTGATTCCATCTGCCCCCGCATGGGCGAAATCCTCGATATAAGGATCGACCGGAGAAATCATCAGGTGCACATCGAGCGGCTTTTTGGCGTGCGGCTTCAGCGCCTTCACCACCGCCGGACCGATGGTGATGTTGGGCACGAAATGCCCATCCATCACATCGACATGGATGAGATCGGCGCCCGCTTTCTCAACGGCTTCGACTTCCGCGCCAAGGCGCGCGAAATCCGCGGACAGGATGGAAGGCGCGATGCGGATTGGAGTGGCCATAGGGCCGATTAAGTGACGGATTCTGCGTAGTCCCGCAAGGAAAAGCGCCCTTCCGTCCCCAACAAGGCGAGCGCGAAAACCGGCAGCCAGACGAGGCGCGACTGGTATCGGTCATGGGGGTTCGAGAGCGCGCCGCAGATCACGGCGTTGCCGAGCAGCGCGGCGAGCGTGAAGCCAATGAAGATCGCCGAGTTCCAGCGACGTCGGCGGACCATCATCACGAGCGCCGCCATCGCCCCGATCTGCCCCAGCGCCGCAACCGGCCAGTGCACATCATTGACGTAGTGAAAGTGGATTTTTCCTTCCTGCTGGCGCGCGCGCATGTACGAAGTCATCTGGTGGGGTATGTAGCGAACAAGGTTGCTGTGGATCGCCCATTCCTGCGGCTCGATCTGGTCGCCGGTGCGGAAGTCGACGAGTTGCTCTGCGGTATCGTTGATCGTCGAAAGGAGGAATCCGCCAGGATATCGGACGAGAATGTCGTTGACGATCCGCTGCGACTCCGCAGCGGTCCCGGCAAAGTGACCGAGCCTCGTGAACGGGCTGTCGGGAAACCAAAGCCAACGCTCCGCGGTATCCGGTAGGTCGCTCTTGTAGGCGCAAAGGCGATAGCCGGACTGGGGACAGGTATCGTCCAGAAGCCGCGCGACAAGGCCGTCCTGCAACATGCTCGCGAACACGAACACGCTCCCGGCGCGGTTGAAGAACAATTTTCCCGTGAGCACAAAATTCGCGGCAAATGTCATGACCACGGCGAGGACGGCGCTCGTCAACGGGAGCGCGAGGCTGGATAGCCGCAGACCCGCCGCGCCGTTGCGGGCGATGCTGATGATCTTGAACACGGCGACGATCATCACCAGGCCGACAATCAGCAGGATGTGCGATGGATGCGTGGCGGCGGCGAAGGCTGCGGTGAGGAATATGGCGACGGCTCGCGGAGTACCAAGATCGCGCGCGTGGAATGCCAGAAGATAGGTGCAGAGCACAGTCAGCGCAGTGAAACAGTCCGGCTCGATCTGGCCGGCATACCAGGGCAATCCGGTAAACACGACGAGCGCGAGCGCGACGGCGGCGAATGCCGCAACGCCCATTTTCGGCGCCACGCAACGCGCGGTCTCAACGATCACGAATGCCGAGAGGAAGGCCTGGATGATCGCGATCCGCCAAAGGCTCGTGCCACCCCCGCCGTAACTGAGAAACAGCGAATAGACAGGCGACCGTTCGACGACAAAGTGCCGTCCCAGCCCCTGCAGGATATAGGCGCCGGTATCGTAGAAGATCAGCGGAAAGCCGTTCCAGATAGCAACGCCGAGAAGCAGCGGAACGAGGAGGACTATGACAGGCAATTCGACGAACGGACTGGCGATCGGCAGCCGCAGGATGCGAAGCACGCTCTCCTGCGTTGTTCCCCCGCGCACGCTTTGTCTCCGGCGTCAGCCCTGGAAGAAGATCTCGGCGCGCGTATTTCCGGCTTCACCCTGTCCCGCATCGTAACCCGGCTGGGAGTCGCCCACCGCGTCGATCAGGATCTTGTTGGCCGGAACGCCGTCCTTGATCAACTCGCGCATGACGGCCGTCGCCCGCGCCTGCGACCGTTCGAAGTTGAGCTGCAGCCTGCGCGCTTCTGATATTTTGGTCGAGGCGACCGCGGCATGACCGACAACGCGGACATATCCGCTGCCACCGCGCGCATTGAACGCCTGCGCGGCGGACTGCACCTGCGCCTTGGCATCCGCGCTCAGGATCGTGGTGTCGCTCGAAAATGCGACCACCGCAGCAGGCGGCATGCCTTGCGGGTTGGCATAGACCGCCGAGGGCGCAACCGCGGCCCCCTGCAAGGCATCGAAATTGGCAACCACCGCGCCCGTCATATGCTCGGGGCCCCCCATCGCAGCAACCGGCCTGGACGCCGGCACAGCGGGAACGGCAGGCCCGGCTGTCATGGACGGTGCGCCCGACAATCCGGCAGCGCCGCCCATCGACGCCGTCTGCTGGTAGCGCGCCATGATCGGCATGGGCACGAACTGCGCCACAGAGGCGTCGAGCGGGGGTGCCTTCGAAGGCTGGAAGCCAAGCGCCGCATCGCTCATCGCGACCGATTGCGCGCCATTCACGGTACTTGCGGGAACGGCGGGGACTGCGGGTGCGCCACCGGAAGGCGCCGGCGCGGGATTGCTTGCGACGGTAGAGGTCGGTGCCGGCGTCGGCGCAACGGCCGAGTCGGTGGTGGAGGGAGCAGCCTTCTGGGTAGCGGCTCCTGAATCCGCTGTGCTGTCGCTGTCGGAATCCGCCGCCGTGTCGTCCGAAGATTTGGAGCCGGAGTCGACCTCGGCCACGTCATCCGCAGGCGGCGTGGCGCTGGGCGGCGCAGCCGCCGGCTCGGTACCGGCTCGAAGGGCGTCGGCGCTGTAATTCTGTTTGGCGCGATCTGCTGCCAAAGAATCCGCGACCTTCTTCTGGTCGTCGGCGGTAGATGGTGCGGCCGGGCGATCCGGGGTGTCGGCGAGATCGGGGAACTGGCCGTTATTGGCTGAAGCTGTCGTGTCCGCCGGAGCGGGGCTTTGATCGGCCGCCACCGTGTCGGAGGACGACGAACCGGAATCGCCACCCAGCCAGTCGGGGATCACCGAACAGGCGCCAAGCGTCGCCGCAATTGCGATGACCGCGGCGAGACGCGCCAGATTACCAGTCAGGCTGCCAAGCGAGACTTCCATAAGACCTCCAACCACCCGGCGCCCCGCACTCCGGAACGGCACAAGCACCCTCGATTCTCTATACAAGCCCCTCCCCCCTCTTCCAAGCGAAAGTGCGAACAAAATCAACGCCCCTGCGATAATTCTGTTGAGGGGGTAAAGGGATCGTCACCTTGCCGTTCCGTGACGCCGCAAGGTATCAAGACCGGGCACAGGGATTAAAAGATGGCCAGACCCAAAGACGGCCCGGCGGCAGCCCCTGCCCCACAGCAGGACGGCGTCCAGGGCTACAAAATCGGCGATCCCGGCGCGTTTGCGCGCAATATGGTCCAAGTGGGCATCCGGTCGCAGCAGCTGCTGGCGGATTTCTTGCGGCGCCAGGCATCAAAAGCGGGCAGCGGCGAACCCAGGGACCCGCTCAACATTACCGGCGCATTTACCGAGCTGCTGCGTGGCATGGTCGCCGATCCCGGCGCGATCATGGAGGCCCAGTTTCAACTCTGGCGCGACTACATGGGCCTGTGGGAGCGCACTGCGCGGCGCATGATGGGCGGCGAAACCGAGCCCATGATTTCCCCTGCCACGAACGACAAAAGGTTTCGCGACAAGGACTGGCAGGAAAATCAGGTCTTCGATTTCATAAAGCAGAGCTATCTGCTGACCGCGAACTGGATGCAGGAAACCGTCGCCAAGGCGAATGAGAACCTCGATCCGAAAACAAAAAAGCGGATCGAGTTTTATA
>DATIVW010000154.1:0-3368 GCA_035465595.1 Rhizomicrobium sp.
CGTTTGGGTTATGCTTGCGCGGAACGCGCCGCTTTCGCAAGCTTGGCGGCGAACAGGAGATCACACATGTTGTTCATGCGCATGGGGCTGGCCGCCGGAATTGCACTGCTGGCAACGCAGGCATTCGCGATGGACCTGAAGAGCAGCGACGTGGCGGAAAATGCCTATTTCCCGGAAACGGAAATCTGCGCGCGCTATGGCGGCAGAGACATCTCGCCGGCGCTCGCCTGGAGCGGTGCGCCCGCGACGACGAAGAGCTTTGCGGTCACGATGTACGATCCGGACGCGCATGGCGGCTGGTGGCACTGGCTGGTGCTGAACATCCCGCCGCAGACGACGGGCCTCGCGCAAGGTGCCGGCTCGGGCAAGGCGGCGCTTCCGGCGGGCGCGCTGGAGGCGGCGAACAGCAATGGGGTGAACGCCTATAGCGGCCCCTGCCCGCCTGCCGGATCCGGCACGCACCACTACCAGATCACGCTATGGGCGCTGGACAGCGCCACGGCCAGGGTCGATGCGGGCGGCGATCCGCAGGCCGTCGGCGAATGGCTTCAGAAACACAATATCGGCATGACGCGCATCACGCCGGTTTACCGGAAGTAGGCTCGACGTCGGTCAACCGGTCCACGGTCCGGAGCGGCGGGAAGAGCCACATCCACATCGCGACCACGCCCAGCGTTCCGAGACCACCGAGGACCACGGCCGGGACGGTTCCGAACCACGACGCGGTAACGCCGGACTCGAACTCTCCCAATTCGTTCGACGCGCCGATGAAGAGCATGCTGACGGCACCGACGCGCCCGCGCATGGGATCGGGCGTCGCGAAATTGATCAGCGACTGGCGCACGTTCACGCTCACCATGTCGGACGCGCCGGTGACGAGCAGCGCCGCCAGCGACAGATAGAAATTGTGCGACAGGCCGAACGCGATGGTGGCGAGGCCGAAGATCGCCACGGCGGCGAACATGCGTGCGCCGGAATCGCGCGTGATCGGATAGCGCGAGAGCGTGAACGCCGTGGCGGCGGCGCCGATGGCAGGCGCGCTGCGCAACAGGCCCAGCCCCGTCGGCCCGACATGCAGGATATCGCGCGCGAAGATCGGCAAGAGCGCCACCGCGCCGCCCAGCAGCACGGCGAAAAGATCGAGCGAGATCGCGCCCAGCACGATGGGACGGTCGCGCACGAAGCGCACGCCCTCTATCACCCGTTCCAGCCGCGAAACGCCGGCGACGGCGGAGCGGTCGAAGCGCCGGCCCCCAAAAGTCGTGGTCAGGGCCGCCGCCGACATGAAACCGAGAAAGCTGATGCTGTAGGTGGCGACGGGGCCAAGCGCATAGAGAAAACCGCCCAGCGCCGGCCCGGCGATGACGGCCGTGGTGAAGGCCGACGAACTCAGCGCGATGGATTTGGCCAGACGTTCGGGCGGAACGAGAAAGGCCAGCAGCGACTGGCCGGACGGCCCGGAAAATCCGCGCGCCGCACCGAAGAGGATCAGCACGCCATAGAACGGAAACGCATCGCGCGGATCGAGAAGGCTGAACACCAGGAACAGCCCCGAACAAATGCCGAGCAAGGCCTGCGCCAATGCCAGAACGCGGCGCTGGTCGAAGCGATCGGCGATCTCCCCCGCCGGAAGCGTGAGCAGGAACATCGGCACGAATTCGCACAGGCCCACGAGGCCCAGCGACAGCGGCGTGCGCTCGATGTCGTAGATCTGCCAGCCGATGGCGACGGACTGCACCTGCATCGCCACCGTCGACAGGAATCGGCTGGAGATGAAGAAGGAAAAGTCGCGATCCCGGTAGATCGCGGGCGAGTTGATGTCCGTCATGCCGGGAGGTGGCGGGATCGGCGCGCCGAAATCAAGCCGCGCCCTGCCGCTTCAGCCATGTCTCGCGGGTCATCACCCAAAGATCGACGGGATAGTCCTTGCCGCCGATGCGAAGAATCGTGCGCTCGCCCTTCGTCTCGCCGACGCGCTTCGCGACGTTCTGGGAAGGGATATTCGCGGGATCGATGCAGGAGACGATGCGGTCCAGCGGCTGGGTGAGAAAGCCATAGCGGATCGCTGCTTCCGCCGCCTCGCTGGCATAGCCCTTGCCCCAATATGGCCGGCCCAGAGTCCAGCCGACTTCGACGCCCGGCCAGCCTTCGGGATTGATGAGGCCGACACGGCCCATCATCGCGCCGTCGGATTTGCGCTCCACCGCCCATTTGCCGTAGCCGCGCAGGGCCCAGTGGCCGATGAGGCTGGAGAGGCTCCGCCAGGCATCGCCCGGTTCCTGCACCGGGCCCAGAAACGTCATCACTTCGGGATCGGAATGGATCGCGGCAAGCGGCTCGAAATCGCGCTCTTCCCAGCCGCGCAGGATGAGCCTTTCGGTTTCAAGGCGCGGAATCATGTTCATCCCCCATTCATCACGGAAACGAGTTTTCGCACAAAAAGCCTCCGCGACATATCACGACAAAGCTCGCGCTTTCGATAACGGCCATGCCCTTTTTCGAACGCGGCGCGGCGCAAATGTCTCAGGCGTGCAAGACGCACCAAGGAGATTGAAATGTTGAAGTTGACCAAGACCCTCAAGCTCGCAGGCCTCCTGGCGCTGGCGCTGGGCGCAGCGGTGCCGGCGATGACGAGCGCGGCATCGGCGGAGCCCTATCAGCGCATCGAGCGCATGGCGCAGAACGATCATCGCGGGTTCGAGCAGCGCGGTTTCGACCGACGCGACGGACAGCGCGGTTTCGAACATCGCGGTGAGCACCGCATGTTCTTCCACCACGGCTGGAGGAAGGGATGCCGGCACGGCCACCGGCACTGGCGCGGCCGTTAAACTGACTGGCTGAGGCCCTCACGCCGACGCCAGGAAAGAGAGCCTCCGCGGGGCAAGCCCCTCCACCCGCGGAGGCTTTTCTTTTGAGTCGTTGTTGGTCGAACAATCTGCGGCGCGCGAAAACTCCCGCGCCGGACTGCTTCTAAGCCAATCGCGTGTCAAGCTTCTTGCAGGCGTCGATCAGGCCCTTTACCGAATCCGCCGACTTCATCAGCGCCGCCTTTTCATCCGCCGTCAGGTCGAGCTCGACGATGCGCTCCACGCCCTTGGCGCCGATCACCACCGGCACGCCGAGATAAAGATCCTTCACGCCATACTTGTTGTTCACATAGGCCGCGACCGGGAGCACGCGCTTCTTGTCGCGCAGATAGCTTTGCGCCATCTCGATGCCGGCGGTGGCCGGCGCATAGAATGCCGAGCCGGTCTTGAGCAGGCCGACGATTTCGGCGCCGCCGTCGCGCGTGCGCTGCACGATCTGGTCGAGTTTGTCCTGCTTGATCCAGCCCATCTTCACCAGCTCCGGCAGCGGGACGCCGCTGA